>CAYXFB010000007.1:0-60180 GCA_964464145.1 uncultured Christensenella sp. | reverse complement strand
CACATACGAAAAGCTTTCATCGTTTAGAAAAACCATAAAATAGAAGTATAAGCGCACCCGCGCAGCGGGAAAAGCGGTACAGCGAAGTGGCATATCGTACAACGTAAAAATTTCGTCGTTTTGAAAACCATAAAATCGGAGTATAAGCGCCTCCGCACAGCGGAAAGAGCAGCACAACAAAAGCGCATATCCAACAAAGCAGAAATTTCATCGTTTGAGAAAACGATAAAGATATGCAATAAACCTAAAAAATACGGTGGCACAAACCCACCGTATTTCAAGTTTCAGTAGCTTTTATTCGTAAGCATACTCTTGACGGTAACCCCCTCAAGATTGCCCAGCTTACCGGTAAGCCCCCCCAGCTGCGCGGTGCTAAGCTCCACCACCAGCGAGATTATATAAATATCCTTCTCCGGGTTGGGTATGCCCATGCGCGCCTGTATCACATCGTGATAGCCGGAGAGTATGGCGTTCACCTCCGCGACGCTCTTGCGGTTTTGCTCTATTATTACGGCCACTATTCCAAGGCGGTTTCCCTCTTCCATGCTCAGCCACCCATATCCGCATAAACGGCGTTCAGCGCCGCCCTTACCTGCGGGTCGGTCTCAACCGACAGCCCGGAGCCGTCCTCCGGCATGTCCACTATCTCGTCCGGCGTTATACCGTGCATATTTATGGGCTGACCGCTGGGCGTATAATATTCCGCCGTGGTTATTTTCACGCCGCCGCCCGAATATGGCATGGCCTGAACGGTTTGCAGCACCGCCTTGCCGTAGGTTTTCAAACCCACCACCTTGCCGCGTCCGGCCTCTTGCACCGCGCCCGCGAAAACCTCCGCACCGCTCGCGGAGCTGCTGTTCACGATCACGGCCAACGGTATATCATTATAATCGCCGTCCGCAAGGTATTCTGTGCGCTCCTCCGTCTTGCCTTGGCTGTATGCCAGCGTGCCCTGCGGCATTATTTGATCCAATATATCTATTGCCGCCTTAACGGTGCCGTTTATATTTCCGCGCAGGTCTATCACCACGCCCTCGGCGTTTTCCTCTTCAACAAGCGCCTTTAGCGCGGCACGGAACTGATCCACACTGCCGCTGCCGAAATCGCGTATCTCAATTATCCCCACCCGTTCATCCAGCGAATTATACGAAACGGAGGGAACCTCCACATCAGCGCGGGTCAACTTCACTTCCTTGGGCTCGCCGCCGCTTGCTACAGTCAGCGTCACCTCAGACCCGCTCGGTCCGTTTATCAGGTCGAGCGCGCCCTCGTAGTCTATAGTGGAAATATTCACGCCGTCCACCGCCATGATAACGTCGCCCTGCTTTATTTCAGCCGCCTGCGCCGGCCCGCCGTTGTATATGCGGCGCACGCGCAAATATCCGCTGTCCTTGGAAACGGGTTCGGCGGTTATGCCTATTCCCACGTAAAGCCCCTCGCTGTTGGCCGTCACGTTGCTGAATTCGTCCTCAGTGTAATAGATCGTATATGGATCGCCAAGCGAACTTGCCATGCCTTTGAGCGAACCGCTTATGAGCGAAGTATCCTCGACGTCCTTATAGTAGTAATCCTTGAGCAGCTTCTCTAGGTCGCTTATTTCCAAATATTTCGCTATGTCGTCATAGTTGCCCGTGCCCAGCCGAATTTCGTTGCCGCGCTCCTTAGCGCTCATATAGTAATACACAAACAATCCGGACACAAGGCAGGCCGAAATAGCTATGGCAACGCACAGTATAATAATTTTTTTTCTATCCAAAATACATACTCTCCTTGCCCGCTTCATATGTCTGGGCTTAAAACGGTCAACTTCAATTATACACTGTAATGCGCTAAATGCGCAAGATTATTCAAATTTCATTAACAGCCGTGATTTTTCGCAATAAATTCACGCAGCCGCCCAAGATCGTCCATATAGGTCTGCGATAGTGCGCGGTTGTATATTATGCTGGCCGGATGGTAGAGCGGAAACAGCGCAAAGCTTGCCCCGCCCGCCGCGCAGTCTGCCGCGCGGCCGTGCAACCCGCCTATAACCGCGCTAAAATCGCCCGTCACGGCGCGAAGGGGCGTGTTTCCCAGCGTCACGACGCAGCGCGGCGCAACCGCGGCTATCTCCTCGTACAAAAAGGGCAGCGCGGCCAGCACCTCCGCCTTGGTGGGCGGGCGGTTGGAAAGCCTGCCGCTCGTGCCCGTCTTGGTCGGCCGGAATTTGCACACGTTGGATATAAAAATATCCTCCCGCGCTATATCCACCACCGCCAAAAATTCGTCCAGATTCCTGCCCGCCCTGCCGCAAAACGGGCGGCCGTTGGCAACCTCGTCCTTGCCGGGCGCCTCGCCTATCAGCATTATTTCGGCGTTTTTGCTCCCGCAGCCAAACACCAGCGGCAGCTCCGCAGGGCAAGAGGCGCGCAGCCTTTCATATACCGCGTCAAGCATTCCGCATCTCCTCCAGCTTGCCGCGTATCACCTCAAAATCCGCTTTGGCAAGCTCAGTATTCTGCGGATTGTGCAGCAGCGCCGCCGGATGGAAGGTGGGTATTATAACAAAGTTTTTCACCGCGTTTATTTCCCCGTGCTCGCGCGTCATGCGCACCTCGCGGCCCAGTATCACGCCCGCAGCTATTCGGCCGAGGCAAACTATTACGCGCGGCTTTATGAAGGCCACCTGTGCACGTAGATAGGTCATGCACTGCTCGCGTTCATCGGGCTGCGGGTCTCGGTTGCCCGGCGGACGGCATTTCACCACGTTGGCGATGTACACATCCTCACGCTTCAAACCTATCTCACCCAGCATACCGTCAAGCAGCTTTCCCGCCGGGCCCACGAAGGGTCGGCCGCTCTCGTCCTCCCGCGCGCCCGGGCCTTCGCCTATGAACATAACGTCCGCATGTATATTGCCCTCGCCAAAAACAATGCTCTTGCGCTGCTCCGACAGCCTGCATTTTGAGCAGCTCATAACCTCGGTATAAAGCTCTTTTATGGAGTGATACATGAGCGCCTCCCTAAAAATGATTCGTTTTTAATGGCATCTAATCTAGCCTGCGCCTACCCTCCAGCGCCTTGGCCAGCGTTATCTCGTCCGCGTATTCCAGCTCGGAGCCTATGGGAACGCCGTGGGCAATGCGTGATATCTCCACGCCCAGCGGAGAGAGCAGCCGTGAAATGTATGCCGCCGTGGCTTCGCCCTGCACGTCCGGGTTGGTGGCCAGTATTATTTCGCGCACCTCGGGCGTTACGCGGCCTATAAGCGGCTTTATTGCAATGTCGTCCGGGCCTATGCCTTCAAGCGGCGAAATGGTTCCGCCCAGCACGTGGTACAGCCCCTTGTATTCGTGGGTCTTTTCTATGGCATAAACGTCTCGCGCGTCCTTCACAACGCAAATCACCCCCGGGTCTCTGCGGGGGTCGGCGCACACTTCGCACAGCTCGCTTTCCGAAAGGTTGCCGCACACCTCGCAATAGCGAACCTTTTGGCGCGCGGCGTACATTTCCTGCGCAAACTGCTTAACGTCGTCCTGCGGCATCGTTATAACGAAATAGGCCAGCCGCAGCGCCGTTTTGGTGCCTATGCCGGGCAGCTTGGCAAACTGCGCGGCCAGCCGTTGGAGCGATTCCAGTTGTTCCATTTCTTAGAACAATCCGCCCAGATTCAGCCCGCCCGTTATCTTGCTCATTTCGGACTGCATCATTTCTTCCGCCTTGTCCAGCGCTTCGTTCACCGCCGCCGTAACAAGATCCTGCAGCATTTCGATATCGTCCGGGTCCACCACCTCGGGCGCTATCTCTATGTTTTTGATGACCTTCTTGCCCGTGGCAACAACCTTCACAACGCCGCCGCCCGCCGTGGCCTCAACCTCTTTTTCCTCCAGCTCCTCCTGCATCTGCTGCATACGCGCCTGCATTTGCTGCGCCTGCTTCATCATGCTCTGCATGTTCATTCCGCCGCCACCGCCGGGAAATCCGCCTTTTGCCATAAAAATCTGTCCTCCATATATATTAGTGTTTCTAAAAACTTCATCCTGCTATTGCGCATAAGCCAGAAAACGCCGAAGGCGTTTTCCGGGGTCTGGGGATCAAATCCCCAGCGGGTGCGGGCAGCGCCCGCGACCTTAAGCCCGCGACCTTAATTAATTATACTTTAATCATCCAAAATTTGCACGTTTTCTTCGCCGAACATGGCTATGAGCTCCATCTGTATGTCGCCGTCGTCCGCCGCTTCGGCCTGGCTTCTGGCTTCCAGCGCCAGCGCGCGTCCGAATATTTCGGCGGTCATTACGTCCATCGCTTTTTTGTAGGCCTCGGCGGCCAGCATATCCACTATGGCTCTGTTGTCCGCGCTGGTGTATAAGAGCAGCTTGCCGCCCTTCACCTCCACGCTGTCAACCGCGCTTATTGACGGTGTCAAAAGCGGATTTTCGCGCATTATTGCCGCCTTCATCTCGGCCAGTGCGCCCGCGCTGTCTATCGCCTCGGCGCTTCCCCGCGCCTCCTTTGCCTCCTGCGCCGCCCGCTCTGCCTTGTCTCGCTCGGCCTGCTCCGCCGCGCGCTCGTTTGCGGTCTGCTCCGCCTTCTGCGCCTTGGCCGCCGCCGCTTGCTGCTGCTTTTGGCGATACTCCTGCTCATCCTCCCAGGGCGGCACGTCGTCTGTGTCCACGCTAGCCTGCGGAGCGCTCGTAGCATCCTCTACGGGCAATGCGGGCGCTGCCGCCAGCCTTTCCACGCGCTGCTCCAGCTTTTTTATGCGCAGCTCAAAATCCTTCGTATCCACATCCACCGTGTTCATGGCGGCGCGCACCACGGCGGCCAGCACCACGGCGGAGGGCACCGCCGAATAGCGCATATCCGGCTGCGCGGCTATTAGCGCCTCCAGACTGCGCAGAATCCCCGCGCGTGTATGGTCGTCCTTCGCGGCGGCTAGGCGGTTGGCCGTTTCGGCTATCATGTCCCGCAGCAGATTGTGCGGGGAAACACCCTCGTTTATAAGCGTGTTCAGCAGAGTGACGGCTTCTGCGGGCTCCTCTTCCAATATGGACGAAACCAGCCGCCCCAGCACCTCGCCCGGCGCTATGCCCATGCACTCCGAAACGGATTCCACCGTAAGATCGCCCGAGGCGGCGATGCACTGATCCATTATGGAAAGCGCGTCGCGCATTGCGCCCTCCGCCTGCTTTGCGATGAGCTCCAGCGCCTCGTTCGTATACTGCGCAGCGGTTTCCCCCGCCACGAATTTCATGCGCGCTATTATATCCTCGTCAGTTATGCGCCTGAAATCGTACTTTTGGCAGCGTGAAAGTATGGTTGCGGGCACCTTGCGCTGCTCCGTCGTCGCCAGTATAAAAACGGCGTGCGGCGGCGGCTCCTCCAGCGTTTTAAGCAACGCGTTGAAGGCGCCCGTTGACAGCATGTGCACCTCGTCTATTATGTAAACCTTATACTTGCCGTTTGCGGGCAGCAGTGAGACCTTTTCGCGTATGTCTCGCACGTTGTCAACGCCGTTGTTGGAGGCCGCGTCTATCTCCACGATATCAACAAAGCTGTCCTCCATGAAGCTCTTGCACACCTCGCACACGCCGCAGGGATTGCCGCCCTTGGGGTTTTGGCAATTGAGCGCGTTGGCGAGTATCTTGGCCGTGCTGGTCTTGCCCGTGCCGCGCGGCCCGCAAAAAAGATAAGCGTGGGAGGCCTTGCCGCTCTCCACCTGCTTTTTTAGTATATCGGTTATATGCGCCTGCCCGGCTACGTCGTCAAATATACGCGGCCGAAAAACGCGGTAAAGTGTTTTGTAAGACAAATTCTGCTATCCTTTCTTCTCGCGGCAATTGCCGCCGTTTTCTATCTTGGTTGTATTGGGTTTTTCTCCCGCCGTTCGCGTATATAATCCAAAAAACGTCCTATATTGGCGCTCACTATAAGCTCCTCCGGGTAACCGCAATCGCAAAGCGCCTGCTTCGCCAGCTCGAAATGCCCTATGTTTCCGCAAAAATGCGCGTCCGAACCCACCGTTATGCGCACGTCGTGCTTTTTGCACAGCTTTATTATCTCGGTGCAATTCTCCAGGCTGCCCCTGCGAAACTCGAAGGAATGGTTGTTTACCTCCACCAGCTTGCCGCGCTGCGCCACCGCTTTAACGAAGGCTTCCTTATCTATCGGGTAATTC
Organism: uncultured Christensenella sp.; assembly: GCA_964464145.1. Lineage (GTDB taxonomy): Bacteria > Bacillota > Clostridia > Christensenellales > Christensenellaceae > UBA5399. Next base: position 54,023 of record CAYXFB010000007.1, on the reverse strand, counting down.
GCGTTGCCCGGATGGCCTATAACGTCCACATAGGGGTTGCTGAGCGCGCCTATTAGCGCCGCCGTGTTTTGCTCCACATCCCCGCGCTCTATGGTTATGTCGTGCAGCGAGGCTATTGCGAATTCCGTGTATTGCAGGTGGCTGTTTGGTATGTCCAGCCCGCCGTCATAGTCTATTATATTGCACTCCACGCCCTTTATCACGCGCACATTCTCTATGTAATCCGGCAAAAACCGCATCACCGAGGATATCATGTAGCGCGGCGGGCAGCCCTCTATTGCCGGGCCGTGATCCGTGGTGGCAAAGCCCTGCAAGCCCTTTTCGAAAGCGGCGCGCGCGTTTTCCATAAGCGTGGAAAAAGCATGCACGCTCCCCACCGTGTGCGTATGCGTATCAACCAGAAATTCCATTTTTATTCCCCCCAAAACTGCATATTGCAAAATACAAAAAGCGCACGACGCGCCCTAGCTCAGCTTGTTTTCACGCGCATAGTAAAACAGATACTGCTGCGCTATGCCCGCGCATTCGCCAAATTTTCCGTAGGCGAAATGAAATATCTGGCGGTCATTCCCCTCAAAATCGTAGAGCAGCTTCATCACGCGCTTTATCCACACATCGGCCGGAAAGGCCTCCGTTTTGGCGTAGGCAAAAAGTAGCACACAATCCGCCACCTTGGGCCCCACCCCCATAAAACGGGTCAGCTCCTTCTTGGCGGGTATGTATTCCATTTCGTATATGGCCTCAAGCTCGTAGCCCGCCGCTATCTCCCTTGCCGTGGCCGCTATGTAGGGCGCGCGGTAGCCGCTTCCGCATTCAGCGAGCTCCTCTTCGGTGGCTTGCGCAAGCTGGGTCGGCGTGGGAAAGGCGTAATAAGTTTTGCCCTCAAACTCGAAGGGCGTTCCGTAGCGCGTGCAGATTTTATCTATTATGCCGCGTATGCGCTTTATGTTGTTGTTGGCCGAAACTATGAAGGATATGAGCGTTTCGAAGGGCTCTTGCTTGAGCATCCTCAGCCCGCAGGCATAGCCCCGCCCCTCGCGCAGCGCCGCGTCCTCGCAGCCGAGAAAGAGCGCTTCATAATCCCGCCCGAGATCGAAATAATCGTACCATATATCTTTAAATTCCGTCTCTGTGCAGGGGTATAGCGTAACGGTGTCTCCCGCCTTGCTCACGCGCAAAAAACGCCCGAAAGCCACGCCCTCATAGGCTCCGTTCACCTCAATAAAACGAAAAGCCTGCCCGTTGTCGAATATCTGCTGCGGCTCGAAGCAGGACAGTTTTTTCAATATGGCGCTGTTGTTTTCAAATAATATTTCCATGCGGCTATTATATCACGACAGGGCCACCCTTTAAAAGCCCCGCGCAACACAAATCACTCCTCGGGCGGCTCCAGCCCCTGCAATTCGTAGGCGGCGTCCTGCCAGTCAAAGGCTGTGTATACCTTGGATGTGGCCGTTATCTCGGGCGGATAATATTCGCCCAGCGCCAGCCCCAGCGCCGCCTCCGCCGCCAGGCTGCCCTGTTTTCTGGCAAACTGCGCCGCCGCCACCTTTATGCGGCCGGCCTCCATGAGGGAAAGCACCTGCGCGTCCACCTCGGCGCCGCCCACGGCTATGCGCGAACCCTCGGGCAAGGCCTGCGCCGCGCCCACAAGGCCGTTTGTGTCCACGCAGAGTATGCCTCCCAGCTGCGGATTCTCCTCCATCAAGCGCGCGGCTATCTCGCTCGCCTGCTCTATGCTGCCCGCCGCCTCGTTGGCCAGCACCACCGCGCCCGCCGCGTCCGTCACAAATTCATACGCGTCCCGCCGCTTTTGCATGCGCGGGCTTTCGTCCGTGCTGTCCAATATGGCTATGCGCGCACCCGAAAGCTTTAGCAGCTTTTGCGCCGTTATGACGGAAAAATCATAATCGCCCGGCTCTATGACTATATCCGCGCCAGCCAGTTCCGTTATGGAGACAACGGGTATGCCCGCCGCTACAGCATGAGCCACGGCCGCCTCCGCCGAAGCATCGATAGGGCTGAGGGCTATGGCGTCAAAGCCCTCAGCCACGAAGGCCGCGATGTCCTCCGCCTGCTGATTCGCGTCGGCAGCTTCGCGCACCTCGTAGGCCACGCCCGCAGCCTCACAATATTCTGCAAACCCGGCCACGCCCGCCGCTTGCAGCTCCGCGTTGGCAAAGCCGGCGGAGAAGCCCACCCGCAGCGCGGAGGTATTCTTTACCTCAATTTGGTCATCCAGCGCGGAAACGCCGCTCATAGGCACGGGCGAGGGCGTAGCTTCCTCGTCCGCCACCGCGCCCAGATCTATGCGCGAAACAAAGCCGCAGGCGCAGAGCGCGGCGCACAGCACCGATATAATAAACGCAAGGGCAAATTTTTTCACAAAACTATCTCCGTTGTTCTTATGCTTTTATTGCTCTATGATATCATAAAAATAAATCGAATGCAGCAAAAAACCGCCGCGCGATTAGAGCCGCGCGGCGGCTTGAGTTCGTTAGTGTCATATCACAGATGCGCGCGTATGGCGGCTATTATGGTCTCCAGCGTCTTTATGCGCGCGTAGTATTTTGAGTTGGACTCCACCACCGTCCATGGCGCGAAATCCGTGTTCGTGTAGGTGAGCATATCGTTCACCGCGTCCACGTACGCGTCCCATTTTTCGCGGTTGCGCCAGTCCTCCTCCGTTATTTTCCACTGCTTGGCCTCTGTGTTTTGCCTGTCCTCAAAGCGGCGGAGCTGCTCGTCCTTATCTATGGTCAACCAAAACTTTATAAGCACCGCGCCCCATTTTTTGAGCATTAGCTCAAACTCGTTTATTTCGTTGTAGGCCTGCGAAAGCCGTATGGGCGGCGTGAACTGTTCCACCCGCTCCACCAGCACGCGCCCGTACCAGGTGCGGTCGAATATGGCTATGTGACCCGTCTTGGGCAGGCCGCTAAAGAAGCGCCACAGATAATGATGATCTAGCTCCACGGGCGAGGGTGCGCTCACCGGGTGCACAGAGTAGCCGCGCGGATCGAGAGCCGCCGCCACACGGCGTATGTTTCCGCCCTTTCCGGCCGCGTCGTTGCCCTCGTAGGCGATTATCACGGGCACCTGCTCCTTGTATATTACGTTGTGCAGATCGGAAAGCTCCTTTTGCAGCGCCGCCAGCCTCGCGCGGTATTCCTCACGCTCCAGACTCATGGAAAGATCGTAGTCCTGTATCCTTTTGGCGGGCAGCAGATTGAATTTAACGTTTATATAGGGCTTTTGCGGCACATCCACGGCGGCGGTTCGCCCGCTCTCCGCTTTTTCCAAGGCCGCCTCCAGCTCGCCCTTCACAGTTTCCATAACGCTCCGGCGCACCTCGCCGCGCTTTTTCGCGTCAATTATGTGCCACTTTGCGTAAGGCCGGTCGGTCGCCTCCACCATGCGCTTGTAAAACTCGCGATTCTCGTTGTATTGCTTTAGATCGCCAAGATCGCGCGCCGTTACACGCCACACGGTGTCCTCGTGCGCCATAAGTTTTTTGAGCCGCTTTTTCTGCTCCTTGCGCGAAATGTGCAGGAAAAATTTTATTATCAGGCAGCCGTCGTCCGCAAGCTGCCGCTCAAACATATTTATGTCCTCAAAATATGTTATGAACTGCGAGGGTTTTTTCACCTTCTTGTCTATCTGCATCATGCCCGAATACCAGGCACGGTCAAACACGGCTATATCGCCCTTGGCCGGACATTTTTCGGCGAAGCGCCACAGCCACGGCTCCCTCCGCTCAAAAAGCTGGGGCGGACGGGTGGCGTACACCTCAAAGCCGCGCGGATCAAAATTTAGTATCAGCGAGGATATTGCCGCGCCCTTGCCGCTGGCGGAAAACCCCTCGAATATTATGGCGACAGGTATTTTGGCTTTTAGCACCCGTTGCTGCAAAACGGAAAGCTCGGCCATCAGCTCTTTTTTATCGGTTTTTACCTCATTATACTGTTCCATATGGGCACCTCGCATTTTTATTACACATCAGGGTATTCCCGCTGCTTTTGTCGGGATTGTTGACAATATTATAACATACCCTACACAAAAACACAGCCATGCGCCGTATGCAAAAAATATTGTTTGCTCATAATCATATTTTCTGTTCTTTTTGTGTTATGTTATCTTAAAATGTGACGATATTATAAATAAGGATACTGTACGGCGGTTTGTTTATCTGGCCCCAGTGCCGCACATATTTTTTCGCAAGCGTACCGCCGGGCGAAGGGACTTAAATTTTATTAGCGAGGATGGTAAAAACATGAGCGAAATTACTCTTGAAGGCCTAGGCCAAAAATCACTCACTGTAGACAGGGGTTGCCTTATACTCAAGCTGTATAAAATTGGCAGTCAGATAAGGGTGATACCCATAAAGCACATAATATGCGTGGAGGTGTGCGAGCCTCAGACAGACCATCGGGGATATATATATTTCAGAACACCTGTGGCAAACCGGCCGATAAAACAATCCGTTGTGGGCAGGGATGCCACCGCGGATGACGATATGGTTTTCTTCGATTCGGACGAAAGCTATAAAACGGCGCTTGCCATACAGGAATATATCGCCGGATTTTTCGCGAAATAGAACACGCAACAAAAAAAGAGTGCCTTTAGTGGCGCTGTTTTTTTGTGGTCGAAAACTCAGGTGCTGTCTCGCTCCACTATGGCGCTGTCAAATATTATTTTATTCGTGGGCACCGTTTCATCCATTATAAGGTTCAGCAGCATACGTGCCGCTTCGTGCCCCAGGTTTTTTATCGGCTGCTTCACCGTGGTGAGCGTGGGCGATATTATCTCGCAAAGGTCGGTATTATCAAAGCCCATCACGCTTATCTGATCGGGTATGCGTATTCCCGCTTTTTTGAGATACTTCATAACGCCTATGGCCAAATGATCAGAAGCCGCCATTATTGCGTCTATCTCGGGATTTTGCGCCAAAAGCCGCTCTGCCGCGTAACCTCCCACCTCCACAAGCGAAACGCCGTGCTGATCCTCCGGCAGGGCGATCATGCGCTCATCCACCGCTATGCCGCATTCCACCAGACCGGCTCTATAGCCCTCGCAGCGCAGCAGCGTTATGTTGTTCGCCTGCGGAAGATTCACGTAGGCAATGTTGCGCTTTCCCTTGCCGTATAGGTATTTCACCGCCTCGGCAGTCGCGTTTCTGCCCTCCGCCGCCACGCAGTGCAGCTCCGGCACGTCCGCGAAGGCATAATCCATAAAGATTATGGGCAGGCGGTGCGTCAGCTTGGTGAAAAACTCAAGATTGGCCTTTGTCTTTTGCTGAGTAAAATAAAGCATACCGTCTATATTGCGCTTTAGCAGCTTGTCGGCATATTTTTTCTCGTTGGAAAAGGAGCGGCGCGTGTCGCTCATTATCACCATATAATCATTTTCGTAGGCAATGTCCTCCACCGCCTTGAACACCTCTGTATAAAAGGAGTTGGAGGTGTCCGGCACCATCATTGCTATGGTGCGCGAACGCCGCGTGCGTATGTTTTGCGCAAAGGAGCTGGGCGTGTAATTGAGACGCTTTATAGCGTCCTCCACACTGTCCCTTGTGGACTGCGCCACGTAGCCCTTGTTGTTCAGCACGCGCGACACGGTGGATTTTGAAACGCCCGCCAGCTGCGCAACGTCCAAAATATTGGCTTTTTGTTCCTCAGTCATCTACTGCCCTCAATAGTTCACTATTTTCGCAAAGCTGTCCGCCTTGAGGCTGGCTCCGCCTATTAGCCCGCCGTCTATATCGCTCATAGCCATGAGCTCCGCCACGTTGCCCGCATTCATGCTGCCGCCGTACTGTATGCGCACCTGCTCCGCGCAGCCGGTGGAATATATGCCCGCCAGCGTCTTGCGTATTGCGCGAATGGTGTCGTTCGCCTGCGCGCTGGTGGCCGTTACGCCCGTGCCTATTGCCCAAACCGGCTCGTACGCTATAACGATATTGTTCATGTCATACTCGGAAACGCCGAAGAGCGCCAGCTTCACCTGCTGGGCTATAAATTCGTCCGTTATACCGCATTCGCGCTGCCAAAGCTGTTCGCCCACGCACACTATGGGCTTTAGACCCTTTTCAAGGCATTTTTTGACCTTCTTGTTTACCGTTTCATCCATCTCGGCAAAATATTGCCTGCGCTCCGAATGGCCTAAAATAACATATTCAACACCCAGCTCCAAAAGAGTGTCCGCGCTTATTTCACCCGTGAAGGCACCGCTGTCCTCAAAATATACATTTTGCGCGCCCAGCGATATGTTGGAACCGGCCGCCGCTTCCTTGGCCGCGAAAAGGCAAGCCGCCGTGGGGCAAACCACAACCTCGGCAAAGGCGCCTTCCACCAGCGGGCGTATTTCGCGAATGAGCGCCACCGTCTCCGAGGGGGTCTTATTCAGCTTCCAGTTTCCTGCTATAATGGGTTTTCTCATTTGTTTTCTCCTGAATGCATAATATGTAGAAAATTTTACAACTTTATGATACAAATCTATTTCGACCGATATATAATATGATTATACCAAAATATGACGTATAAGTCGATTTCAAATTATTGGTTTGATTTCGGGGAAAAAATTCATGGAGGATACTTGAAATGAAGAAGATATTTTTCAGAGCGGCAGCAATGGCTTTGGCGGCCGTTGCCATTATGGCCTTTGCCTCTCCGGCGCTGGCATACGCAAGCTGGCCCAACGCGGATTGGAACCAGAAAACGCTGGGGATAATAAAGAAGGGTGAAAAAAAGGCGGGCAAAAACATACTGCTGCAATGGCACTGCTATGCGGCACAGGTGAAGGGCAGCGGCGGCAAGGCCATGCCCAAGAGCCATGTTGACGGAGTTTTCGGTGCCCGCACTCTTGGATATGTGAAAAACTACCAGCTCAAGAAGGGGCTAAAGGCGGACGGCATCGTGGGCAACGCCACATATAATGTCATGAAAAAAACGATGTCCAGCACCTCCGACCCAAGCAAGGGTTACGTGATATACGATACGAACGACACCATTAAGGTGACCAAGACCTCGCGCCACACAAAGGCCGGCCGCTGGTTCACATACAACCGCAACGGAATGAACGCGGATCTGATATAAAAAAATATTCGTGTCTAAAATACCAAAGGCGCCCGCAGTTGAATGAAGCGGGGCGCCTTTGGTATTTTCACTAATAAAAAATTTTTTAAAATATTTGCATTATTTGTGGCATACATATTTTGTGTGTTATAATATAATAAGTCAATAATATATTGGGAAATAGTTGAAAAAAATGCAATAAAGTTTGAAAGGGTGATGGAATTAATTATGTTATGCGAGCTGATTTCGAATTATTGGTTTGATTTCGAGCGAAAAATTTATGGAGGATATTCTAAATGAAAAAGATGTTTTTAAGAACGGCCGCAATGGCTTTGGCGGCTGTGGCCGTAATGGCTTTCACCGCTCCTGCAATGGCCTATGCGGCCTGGCCGAATGCGGATTGGAACCAAAAAACATTCGGTCTTATTAAGCAAGGCGAGAAAAAAGCGGGTAAAAGCATACTTGTGCAGTGGCATTGCTACGCGGCGCAGGTGAAAGGCAGCAACGGCAAAGTTATGCCCAAGACCCATGTGGACGGCATTTTTGGCGCACGTACTCTCAAGTATGTGAAAAATTATCAGCTCAAAAAGGGGATTAGAGCGGACGGTAAGGTGGGCAACGCCACGTATGATGTTATGAAAAAAACGATGGCCAGCACATCAGATCCCAAAAAGGGCTACGTGATATACGACACTCACGACACTATCAAGGTGCTCAAGACATCCCGTCATACAAAAGAAGGCCGCTGGTTTACTTACAACCGTAACGGAATAGACGCGGATATAACTTGACCGATAATGCAATTAGAAAAATAATTAAAATTGAAAGGGTGATGGTATTTTTATGAGAAAGTTTATTTTGATTCTTACAATAGTTGTGATGTTTTTATTTACGGCTATGCCCGCAATGGCGGCAGACATACCCGCAGACGAGCCCGTAGCGGAGACTCCCGAAGCGGTGCCGGGCGATGCTGTAGCGGAAGCTCCCGTGGGCAGCGAGCTGGTTGAGGTTCCCGACGCGGAGGCTCCCCCGGCGGACGAAGCCCTGGGCGAGATACAAGAGGTTCCCGCCGATGAAAGCGCGGCCGTAATGGCCATAACCGCCGAAATTAAGGGTGCCGAGCAGCCCGTTGTTGCGCCCGCTCCCTCAGCGCTGGAGCTGTATATAAACGGCGCGCCCGCCACAGAGAACAGCGGATATACGTTCGAGTGGCAGACAAAAGACATTCAGGGAGAATGGATACCGCTGGATTCAGGCGATATAAAAGGAGAGGAAGTTGGCACAAAGGTCGTTTTTGACAGCACATACCCCATTTTGGACGGAACGGAAGTTAGGTGCGTTGTTACGAACACTGCCGGCGATATCGTGGAAACACAACCCGTGACGCTTTCCGTATCGCGTGAGCATACCGTGCTGACGGTAAACAACCAGCCGATTATGCCGGGCAGCGCAACTGCGGACGGCAAAATCGCGCTCAACGCGGACGGCTCCGTTTTGACATTGAACAATGCCAACGTGACCTTGGACAACGCAAGGTGGAAGAGCGCGGCGGTATATGTGGAACCTGTTAACACAGACCTCACCGTTATGATAAATGGCGTAAACAACTTAACATCAGATTTCAACTATCCCGATGCCGCTGAGCCTGAGATCAGATATGGCCTTGGTATGCAAATAATTGCAGAAACTGACAAAACGATCAAAATCACCTCAGAAAACAGCGGAGATCTCAATGCCACAGGCGGAATGGCCGGCATTGACATTGGCCGCAGAGCAGCCGAAAGCAAAGCAAAGGTTATAATAGAGGGCGGCGTTTTCCTCAATACGGAGAGCACCAACCCTGTAGCTGTTCAAAACAGCGGCGCCGCGTTCAGCGCATTTACAGATATTGATATTCTGAACGGCTTGCTTGCAGCTAAAACCAAGGACGCGAATGCCGTGGAGATAAACGCTGTGGATAAGGGGCTTGTTCTGGGAGAATACGGCGCTATAATAGCCGAAAGCAACTCTACCACCAAAATTATTGGCGCCGGCACAAATATCATAAAGGTAGCTCCTGCGCTCACATTGGACGGTGGCTATATAAATGCGCGTATGGCCAATGCCTCGAATCATCTCAATTACGGAGTCCGCGTTGATGGAGACCTCAAGATGTTTGACGGCGCAGAGCTTGGCGTGTACATGAATTCTGTCAGCGGAACGGTGAACGGTGTAGTGGCGAAGAATATAATGAATGATTCCGGCTCTATACGAAGCACCGTAAAGACGGGCGGAGAGGGTGCAACGGCAATAAAAACCGAGTTTAATCTGGATGCTGTGGATCTTTCCTATACCTACGGCAACGCTACGGCGGCCAAGAGCAGCTGCGGCATTTATGTGGGCACGGACACCAAAAACGATACGCTCAATGTCAATATGTCCACCGTTCGCGGAATTTCCAAAAACACAAAGAAATCCGGTTTGGACGCGGGCATACTTTCCGGCAAGATCAATATCAACCAGTCCAACGGCGGTCTGAGATACGGCAAGGTGATAGGCGAATCGGCTAATGGCGCTGCCATACTGTCGCTTGTGAATCCGGACAGCACAACAAAGCAGAATTACAAGGCAAACTATACCCCCAAAGCGCTGAAGATAGCCAAGGGCACAAAGATAATAACGCCCAAAAAGGTTGGGGAAATAAGCACGTACAGCATAGCAAACACCACAAAAGGGCACTATAGCGTATACGAGACCATGTACGGTGTGGCCAAAAACGCGGTGCTGCAAAACAGGGTCGTTATAGGATAGTATTGTAATACTAATTCCAAACGCGCTTCGCGCTATAAAAAGTGCAAGCACCTTTTAAATGGAATTGGTATAAGACCCAACATAAAATCAACTATTTCTTCCAGCGAAAAACCGTCTCAAACAGGAGGCGGTTTTTCTTTGCATATAACGAAAAAGCCACCGTGGTGTTTTTTCCACGGCGGCTTTCACCCGAACATTTTTTTACAGGATAATTCTATATCTCTGATCCTTACCAGCCTGCGTGAACGCTGGCGCGTATGTATTTATCGTATATATCGCTCACGCCCTTCATCTGCGCGTCTGTGAGCGCGGGCAGCTCCGCCGCCTTCACGTTGCCCACCACCTGCGAGGCCTTGCTTGCGCCGGGTATAACGGTGCTCACCGCGTCAAACATGAGTATCCATTTGAGCGCGTAGGGTATGAGATCGTCCGAGCCGAAAAGTGTTTTAAGCTCAGCAACGGCTTTGAGCCCCTGCTCGTAATCCACTCCGGAGAACGTTTCGCCCTTGTCGAAGGCTTCGCCGTTTCTGTTGTAGCTTCTGTGATCCTGCGCGCCGAATTTGGTATCGGCCGTGTAGCGCCCGGTGAGCAGGCCGCTTGCCAGAGGTACGCGCGCCAATATGGCAACATCGTTTTTCTTGGCGGCGGGGAAAAGCTCCTCGGTGGGCTTGAGGCGGAACATATTGAATATAACCTCCATGGCGCCAATATTGTACTGCATGGCGTCCAGCCCCTCGGAAACCTTCTCTATGCTTACGCCGTACCCGGCTATCTTACCCTTTTGCTGTATCTTGTCCAAACCGGCAAACAAAGCGTCTTTTTTGTATACCGAGCTGGGCGGGCAGTGCAGCAGCACCATATCCAGCTTCTCCACACCCATGCGCCTTAGGCTGCCGTCTATAAAGGCCTCCATGGCCTCGGGCGTATACATCTCGTCCGTATGCGGATTCAGGCCACGGCCGCATTTTGTAACTATGTAAAATTTGTCCGCCCTGCCCTTTATGAACTCGCCTATGGCCAGCTCGCTGTTGCCGTCGTTATATATATCGGCCGTATCTATCATGTTTATGCCGCAATCCGTCGCCGTTTCCAGTATTTTGCGCGCCTCGTCCGCATTGAACGGATCGCCCCACTTTGTGCCCAGCTGCCATGTTCCCAGGCCCACCTCCGAAACCATCGCGCCCGTCTTGCCAAACCTTCTCATGTTCATGTTGTACGCTTCCTCCTTGACATTACAGTCATTATAGTATAAATTACCATTATGGAAGTTATTATAGTTTTATATAGCAGAACTGTCAATAAGGAACCTAAAATAATATAGCTGTAAAGAAGGTAACAAATGGATAAGATAAAGGTGGGCTGCGAAATTGAGGTGACACTCAAGATGATAGGCGGAAAATGCAAGCCGCTCATACTGTACAGCCTTATAGAGGGCGGGCCGATACGTTTTACAGAGTTAATGGCTTTGGTCACGCAGGTGTCTCAAAAAACGCTTACGAACCAGCTTAGGGAGCTTCAGGCGGACGGGCTCATAAGCAGGCAGGCCTTCGCCGAGGTGCCGCCGCGCGTGGAATATTCCATCACAGAAAAGGGGCTTTCGCTCTTCCCCATACTGGAAATGATGTGCGAATGGGGCGAAAAAAACATAGACGAGCGCTTCGAGTTGCAAAACCCGCAGTGCACCTGAAGCTGGTGCGCCGCATTGATAAATCGTTTGATTTTGGGGATTGGCTTTTTTTCGCACACGATATTATAATGGGTATATAGTATAAATTTTTTCGGAGGCAAATATATGTCGCACAGAATAATTCTGAACGAAACTTCCTACTTTGGCAAGGACGCGCTTTCCAATCTGGTGCCCGAGGTGCGCAAGCGCGGTTTTAGCAAGCTTATGATAGTTACGGACGCGGAGCTTATAAAGCACGGCGTGGCAGACAAGGTTACCTCGCTGCTAGCGGCGGCCGCCATACCCTTTGAGGTGTTCGGCGAGGTAAAGAGCAATCCCACGGTGGACATAGTGAAAAAAGGTGTGGCGGCATTTCGCGCAAGCGGCGCGGACGCGCTTGTAGCGGTGGGCGGCGGTTCGCCCATAGACACGTCCAAGGCCATTGGCATAATAATAAACAATCCGGAATTTGAGGATGTTGTGAGCCTAGAGGGAAACGCACCCACCAAAAAACCGGCCGTGCCCACAATAGCCATACCCACCACCGCCGGAACGGGCGCGGAGGTAACAATTAACTACGTTATAACCGACGAGGCGAAGAGGCGCAAATTTGTCTGCCTCGACCCGCACGATATACCGCAGGTGGCAATAATAGACCCGCAAATGATGGCCTCTATGCCCAAGAGCCTGATCGCCGCGACGGGCATGGACGCGCTCACCCACGCAATAGAGGGCTACATCACAAAGGACGCGTGGGATATGACGGATATGTTCGACATAAAAGCCATCGCAATGATAGCCAAAAATCTGCGCGGCGCGGTGGCGGGCGATATGGCCGCGATGGAAAACATGGGCATAGCCCAATACATAGCGGGCATGGGCTTTTCCAACGCGGGTCTTGGCATAGTGCACTCCATGGCGCACCCGCTGAGCGCATACTATAACACGCCCCACGGCGTAGCCAACGCGGTGTTGCTGCCCTTCGTTATGAAATACAACGCACCCGATACGGGCGAAAAATTCCGCGATATAGCCCTCGCGATGGGCGTGAAGGGCGCGGAGCAAATGCGTCAGGAGGAATACCGCCGCGAGGCCGTGGCCGCCGTGAAGCAGCTTTCCAAAGACATAGGCATACCCACGCTGAGGGAAATAGGCGTGCAGGAGCAAGACCTCGAAGCACTCTCCCGCGACGCGCTGGCCGACGTAAGCACACCCGGCAACCCCCGCCACACCACAGAAAGAGATATATACGAGCTCTATCGTCTGGCTCTGGACGAATAAAGTAAGCTCTTTGCTCTAATAAACATAGTTGCGAGCAAAATAAGGGGCTGCCTCGGTTTTTCCAAGGCAGCCCCTTTTACGTTTCGCTTAAATTATTTCTTCACAACGCCCATAGCGGTTGCTACCACCTTGGCGGCGGTGAACTCGAACTTCTCGAACAACACGCCCGCCGGTGCGGATGCGCCGAAATGGTCTATTGAAACCGTGTCGCCATCCAGGCCAACGTACTTCGCCCAGCCAAAGGACGAGCCCGCTTCCACGGCCACGCGCGCGCGCACATCACAGGGCAGCACGCTCTTCTTGTATTCGGCATCCTGCTCTTCAAACAGCTCCACGCAGGGCATGGAAACCACGCGCGCCTTTACGCCCTTGGCGGCCAGCTCTTCGGCAGCGGTTACGCAAAGGTTTACCTCGCTGCCCGTGGCGATCAGTATAACATCGGGTGTGCCCTCCGTATCCTTGAGCACATAACCGCCCTTGAGCGCGGCCTTGCCCGTGCCAGCAAGCTGAGGCAGCGGCTGACGCGAAAATGCCAGCGCGTTGGGCTTGCCGGAGGTCATTGCGAAGCTGTAGGCTGCAGCCGTCTCGCGCGTGTCCGCCGGACGCCACATATATACGCCGGGTGTGGCGCGCAGCGCGGCCAGATGCTCTATGGGCTCATGCGTAGGTCCGTCCTCGCCCACGCCTATGGAATCGTGCGTGAAAACGTAGGTTACGGGAAGCTGCATAAGCGCGCTCATGCGGATAGCACCCTTCATATAATCGCTGAACACGAGGAATGTGGCGCAATACGGAACCAAACCGCCGTGCAGCGCCATACCGTTGGCTATTGCCGCCATACCGAACTCGCGTATGCCAAAGTGCATATTGGAACCGGCCATGTTGCCCGGGCCAAAATCGTCGCGCTCCTTCATTATGGTCAGGTTGGCGGGCGCGAGGTCTGCGCTACCGCCCATGAGGTTGGGCACCATCTTAGCCAGCCTGTTGAGTATCTCGTTGGAGGACTGGCGTGTAGCCAGCGCCTTATCCTCGCACGCCCAATATTCTTCCGTGTCGAAAAGCTTGGCTTCCACCGGCTTCTTCCACGCTTCGTACTGCGCGGCCAGCTCCGGGAATTCCTTGGCGTACTTTGCATACATATCCGTCCACTGCTTCTGCTCCTCGGCGAAAACTGCCTTGAGCTCGTTTACATGCTTTTTGACCTCCTCGGGGACGAAGAACTCTTCCTTATATTCCCAACCAAGCGTCTTTTTCATGGCGTCTATGTTTTCCTGACCCAGCGGGGAACCGTGGCTCGAGGCGCTGCCCTGCTTGGGCGAACCATAGGCTATGTCCGTCTTTATTATTATAAGCGAAGGCTTGCTCTTCTCTGCCTTGGCTTCCTCTATGGCGGCGGAAATGGCCTTCACGTCCGTGTTTCCGTCATCCACCTCAAGTACCTGCCAGCCGTAGGCCTTGTAGCGCTTTTTCACATCCTCGTCAAAGGCTATGTTTATGTTACCCTCTATTGTAATGTCGTTTTTGTCATACAGCACTATTAGCTTCCCAAGGCCAAGCGTACCCGCCAGCGAGCTTGCTTCTCCGGAAACGCCCTCCTGCAGGCAGCCGTCGCCAGTGAGCGCGTATGTGTAGTGGTCTACCACGTTAAACTTGGGCTTGTTGAATGTGGCGGCGAGGTGCGCTTCGGCAACCGCCATACCAACCGCCATTGCGATCCCCTGACCCAGCGGGCCGGAAGTGGCTTCAACGCCCTTGGTGTGGCCAAACTCGGGATGGCCGGGTGTTTTGGAGCCCCATTGGCGGAAATTCTTTATTTCCTCCATGCTGAGGCCATAATCAAAAATGTGCAGTAGCGAATACAGCAGCATAGAGCCGTGACCCGCGCTGAGTATGAAGCGATCCCTGTTGTCCCAGTTGGGATCGGCGGGGTTGTGCTTCATGTGGTTTGCCCAAAGTGTGTACGCCATAGGCGCTGAACCTATGGGCAGACCGGGGTGGCCACTGTTTGCCTTCTGTATTGCTTCGGCAGAGAGCACGCGAATAGTATTTACCGCAAGTTTATCAACTTTACTCATGGATTGAAATTCCTCCTGTAAAATAAATGTATACCGCTATATTATATAATATTTCTGTAAATTTAGCTATACGCGATGTTAATTTTTTTCTATAATTTGAACAAAACTTCCATAAAAAATGCAGAGCCGATTCCCGGAAACACAAAAAACGCATGAGGCTAAAAAACCTCATGCGTATTATACTACGCCACAACACCACAAGGGAGGGATGAAGCACAAAGGCAGGCGTCTCTACTGCCCTTGTACTTTGGGAAGCGCTTGTGTATAATAATAAAGCGCGGTGCCCTTTATGGGTTGCTTGAGGTGTCACGTCACCTTATGGCAGGGTGGTAGTGCTGCTACACTGCCATCTGCCGCGTCTTTTTTGTATTTTCAGGTTCATTCAGCCCTGCATACATATATTGTAGAGCCGATTGTATATGATGTCAACCTAGCCCGTCAAATATTTTACAATTTTTATCAACAATCCCGCCGCAAGCAGCGTGGTATGACCAATGCAAAAGATAGAACTTGCAGGTCAATACGCGCCCCAATGGGCGGTAATAAAAAGCGCCTCAAATTTATTTTATTGACTTTAATATGCTGTCTGAAAGGTGCATCCCGGCCTCTGACGTGGCGGACAAAAGCGGCGACGCCTCGGCTGCCTGCGCCCTGCCATTGTGGCGGATATAGTGCAGCACACCCAATATCTCCTTGGTTGCCCTAAGCGCCTGATTGTAGCCCTTGCTGCCGAACTGCGTGGGCGAATTCACAAGATAAAACGAAACCTGCGGGCGCTGGAGCGAACTCAAATAGATACTTATCATCATAGAGTTATATACGTTGGATATTGTTTTGTTTTCGTAATACTCAAAATCTATCAGATCGCCATAGTTGAAGAAAAACAACCTGAACGGCTTTGTTACGGACTGCACGCACAGCGCAAACTGGCGGTTTTTATCGTCCACCGCCACAAAGAATATGAAATTGTTCGGAAGATAGGTATAGTGTATTTTGCTTATGAAAAAACCCGGCTTGTCATAAACCAGCCGCTCCAGTTCGCAGGCGCTGCAATAGCCGTCGCCAGTTACTTTTAATAGCGTTCCCTTAGCACCGCACATTATGCATCTTGGCATAATAATACCACCACCCGACATGATTTGGATATACGTATTTTAATTATAAAATACATACATACGCAAAGTCAACCGCCCGCGTTTCCTATTCTGGCAACAAAATCAAAACCCCCGCTCTTTTGAACGGGGGTAAGGCGTTTGAGCCGTTTTTAAGCCTCTGTCTTTTTTTCCGCCGGATTTTTCAAAAGCAGCGTGAACAGTATGCCCGCCACACAGGCCGCCGCCGGAAGTATGAATGTGAGAGGCGTGGTTGTGCCGCCCGCGTTCACTGCCGAGGCTATGGTGGGGAAGGTGAGCGCAGATACCGCGAAGCCTATCATTATGAGGCCGTAATTCACGCCCGCGTTTTTAACACCGAAGAAATCTGCGTTTATAGCTGGGAAAACGCCCGCGCTTCCGCCAAAGGAGAATGCTATGACGGCTATGAGCAGTATGTATATGTAGCCCTGTGCGGACAGTAACAGCAGCACGGCCGCTATGCTGAGCACAAAGAGCAGCAGCAGCGCGTTTTTGCGACCCACCTTATCTGAGAGCCAGGGCGCCACCAGCCTGCCGCAGGCGGAGGCCACACCGGTAAGCATTACCGCCAAAAGCGCCGCGCCCTCATCCAGCCCGCGCTCCTGCCCAAGCGATTTGAAAAGCGGGTTGAATATGAAGTATGAGGCGGTCACCAGCACCATGCAGATGAGCAGAAAATAATACTGCTTCGTCTTTACCACCTCGCCGGGCGTGTATTGCTTTTGCGTCACCAGCTGGGGCTGCGCCGCCGTGAATTTTTGCATGTATTCCGCGCTGGGGTTTTGTATGAACCGCGCGAATATGGCGATCACCACGAGGAATATGAGCGCCAGCGTCATAAATGTGAAGGGCACGCCAATAGCCGACAGCAGATAGTTTACCAGCGGCGTGAATATAACTGTGGACGCGCCGAAGGTGCACACTATTATGCCGGTGGCAAAACCCTTTTTATCAAGAAACCATTTTTGCGCGCAGGATATGGTGCTGGTGTAGGCCGCGCCCACGCCAAAGCCCGCCATGCCGCCGTAGAATACGCATATGAGCTGCGGATATTGCGGAGCAAAGGTGGCAGAGGCCGCCGCCAGCAGTATGCCGCCCACAAACATCAGTCCGCCGCCCAGCACCACCGGCCGCGGTCCCTTTTTATCGTTAAGTCTGCCGCCCAGCACTATTCCCATCACGAAGGTGGCCAGCATAAGCGAATAGGTAACGGAGGCACAGGTGGCCGCCAGCGCGGGATCGGCCGCGGCGCTGTAAAACTCTGTTACTGGCCCTTTGAAAATACTCCAGATGTAGATGATACCAATGCAAAGCTGAATGATTGCGCCCGCCATCAGCGGAAGCGCGCGGTTTTGTGTTTTAGACATAATATTTATACCTCCAAACCTTTTAAATGAATTTTAACAGAAAGCATGGAATAAATACAACCCGATTTGAAAAATATTTCTTATAATTATTTTATGTTTTTGAAGAGTGGCTGAAAATTGCCTTTATAGCTTGAGAAAATATGTATGTCGTTGTAAAATATATATTGTAGAACAAAAAGGCGAAGGGGGCTGCGAATGGACTCGGGTACCAGCGCGGAACGGCAGCTATATATATTGTCATTGCTTGCGCAGAGCGAGCGGGGCTATACGCTGAAGGAAATAATGGAGCGGCTTGAGCATGTTGGCATAGAATGCACACGCCGCATGGCCGCGCGCGATATGGACAGCATCTCGCGCAATTTTTACGTGTATGAGGACAGCGTGGACGGCAAAACTGTCTACAAGGCGGATAAATATGCCGCCGCCAAAATGGATTTTTCCATGCCGCAGATAATTTCGCTGTATTATATAAAGGAAGTTCTTCGCCAAAACAGCAGGCTCAAAATATCGCGCGAGGCGGAGGAGATAATCGACAGCATACTGGGCCAGATGCCCGCGCTTTCCCGCGCCGCGCTTACAGATGTGCAAAACATGATAAAGGTGGCTCCCGCCAAGAGCTCGGGCGAGGCGGAGCTCTCCGAAGCCATACTGGACAGCGTGCGTGAAGCGGCCGCGCAAAAAAAGCGGCTGCGTATGACATACATTTCCTTTTACGCGGACGAGGAAACGGAGCGGCTTTTCGACCCCTATGTGCTGGAGGTGCGCGAGGGCTGCTGGCACGCCATTGGCTACTGCCACATGCGTGGCTCCGTGCGTGATTTTCGCATATCGCGCATAAAGAGCGCGGAGGTGCTGGCGCACAGCTTTGATATACCCGAGGATTTTTACGAGGAATACCGCCGCACCCGCTTCGACAAGCTGGCGGGCGAGGACGCTTCGGATATAGAGATAGTTTTTACCGGCCACGCAGCGCGCCTGGTCGCTGAGTTCAACTCCGAAATGGCGGACGAGCTTACGGACGAGCCGGACGGACTGCATTTTAAAAAGCGCGCGGCAATAACGCCCGATCTTGTGCAGTGGGCGCTTTCCTACGGCGCGGGCGCGCGCGCGATCGCCCCTGCGGAGCTGGCGGAGGAAATAAAGCGTCAGGCGGAAGGCATACTGAATTTATACGGAGGAAGCAAATGAAGCAAAGGGAGATAATCTCCGCTATCGCGCCCGATTTTGCGCGGGAGGGCGAGAGCAGAGCCGAATATATAGAGCGCAAAAAAACGCAGATAGTAAACTGGGTAGCCGGTTACGTGAAAAAATGCGGCACGGCCGGTGTGGTGCTGGGCGTGTCCGGCGGTATAGACAGTTTTCTCGCCGGTTCGTTGTGCGCGCTTGCCATGGCAAAGCTGCAAAAAACGCTGCGCCTTGTGATATTGCCCAACGGAGAGCAGGCGGACTATAAAGACGCTTTGGACAGCGTGGAGGCGATCAAAAAGCTGTACCCGCAAACCGTGGCGGACACAGTTTCCATAGGCGGCGGATACGAGGCGGCGCGCGAGGCGCTGAGCGCTGCGGCAGGCTTCACGCCGGACGCGTACACTCTGGGAAATTTGCAGCCCCGCCTGCGCATGACCTATCAATACGCGCTGGCCAAAAACATGCTGGTGATAGGAACGGATCACGCGGCGGAGGCAGTGACCGGCTTTTACACGAAATATGGCGACGGCGGCAGCGATATAAATCCGCTGCAGGAGCTTTTGAAGGACGATATATATGAAATGTCCGCACTGTTTGGCGCGCCCGAGGCGGTCATGAAGAAACGCCCGGCGGCCGGCCTGGGCATAACGGAGGACGACGAAAGCGAGCTGGGCATGAGCTATGCCGATATATGCGCCTATCTGCGCGGCAACGTAATAGACACGGCGGCCGCCAAAAAGCTGGAGAGCATATACGAAAGAAGCGAACACAAACGCGCGCTGCCCTCCTCCCCACGCGACGTTTACACGCTGCCCAATACGGAGTGCATAGTGTGCGTGGATCTGGTGGGCTCCTTCATCGACATGGAAATGCCCTGCATAAACGCCAAGCGCGCAGTAAAGGCCAGCGTGGCATACATAAACGCGCACCCCGGCGCGCAGGTTTTCTACGTGCGCGATCTGCACCCAAAAAATCACTGCTCCTTCCTTGAGAACGGCGGTATTTGGCCGCCTCACGCCGTGGATGGCACACGCGGAGCGGATTTTCACCCTTCGTTTTACAAGGATATCAAAAAAACGGTGAACACGCCCATAGAGCACTACAACGTTTTCAACAAGGGCACGGACGAGGCGAAGGAGCAATACTCTTCCGTTATGGCAAAAAACACGAGCTTCGGCCTTCTTGCGGACAATTTGGGGAAAAACGTGACGGTGCTGGGCGCGGCAACCGAATATTGCGTCATGCAAACTGTTTTCGAGCTGCTGGAACGCGGCTTTCATGTTACCGTCCCCGAGTTTTGCCTGGCCTATGTGGACGGCGAGGGGCACGAAACGGCGCTGGAGCGCATGAAGAGCGAGGGCGCGCGCATACTCTATTGAGCGGATATTAATATAACGCGATTCTTACGCGGAACTAATACTGATTTCAAACGCGCTGAAGCGCTAAAAAACATAAATGTTTTAAATGGAAATGGTATAAAGAAGGGATAGATATGGATATTTTCAAATATGTGGACGAGGTAGTGGAATATTACCGCGAGATAATGCCCAAATACAAGGGAATGGCCGCCGACCTCAAGGCCATACTGGACGATATAGTGGTCGCCAATTCAGAATTTACACTCACCGTGACCTCCCGCGTGAAGGAGCCGGAAAGTGTGAAGGAAAAGCTGATCCGCAACAGCTATTACCGCCTGCACACCAGCAAGGAGGAGATAATAGCCAACGTTCAGGATATAATAGGCCTGCGCATAGAATGCAAATTCACGGAGGACGAGGCCTACGTTTATTCCATAATAGAAAAGCTCTTTTCCGAAACGGACGATCAGATATATTTTTACCACGCGGACTATCCCAAAATGCGGCTGAAGCTTACAGACCGCCAGCCCGTAAAGCAGAAGAACGGTTTCGATATATATAAGGTGGACGGCCGCTTCGAGGACAAGGACGGCGAAAAGGATATCCGCATAAACTTTGAGGTGCAGATAAAGTCCATGGTAAATATGTTCTGGGGAGATATAGAGCACCGCATAATATACAAGAACCCCTCCTACTTCATGGTGGAGCAGCAGGTTGTGGAGAGCATGATGTCCATAAAGGAAAACCTTAATTTGGTGGATCATCAGCTGCACAAGCTGTACAAGCGTTACAAGCGCGAGGACAACGCGCGCCTGAGCTACCGCAAGGAAAACATAGAGAGCATACTATCCAAGCTCATACACGACACATTCGCCCGCAAAATGAAAAATGAGCTGGGCTTTGTGGTTCAGTTCAAAGAGACCTGCGACAGCATTGTGGAATATATATTCGTTATGAACAACGCCGCGCAGATGGAGGATTACGGCCGCGTTATGATGGAGACATTTTACCTCACGGGCAGCATAGCCAAGGAGGATCTCTCCTTCCGCGACCCGCTTACGCTGGAGCGCGAGCTTGCCACGGGCGACCCCTTTATAGACACGGTGGGCGTGACCGTGCAAAAGCTCATGAACGTGGATTTCAACTGGCATCTATATTTTGTGATACTGTTTGAGATGGAACGCTGCAAGAAGGTGGACAATATGGAGACCTTCCTGCGCTATTATAAGGGCAGGCTCACGGCGGGCGCGGGCATGGGCAGGCTGGAAGAGGCGTTCCCGCGCGAGGAGGCGCAAAAGATAAAGGCCGATCTTTTGAGCGAGATGGGCTATGTTTTCCGCCGCCACGCCGATATCACACTGCTTTTCGGCAGCGGCATAAAAGAGCTTTCACGCGCGCTGGAAAAAACGGTGGGCAACATAGTGAAGGATCAGCCGGACTGGAACAAGGAAAAATCCATATACTTTCTGTACCTGAACAACTGCGTGAATCTGGATTGATACTTATTCCATTTAAAAACATAAGGTGAATTCCGCCTTTGGCGGAAGAGAATATGCCCTGGGGCATTTATGTTTTTATAGCGCGTTAGCGCGTTTGGAATTGCATGAGACGAAGCCGCATAGCGGCACTGCGCAATTTTGCGCAGTATTTCAAATTAAAGATTTTAATTTGAAATTAGTATGACAATATACCAAAAACGCAAAGACCCGGCTCTTGCGAACAACTGCGCGAGCCGGGTCTTTTTTACACATCAGTGTCGCCCCGCACATCATGGTGGAGCCTTTGATCTGCTCTAAATGCTTGCGCCCAGCTCCGCGGCGCGCTTGAGCGCCTCGGTGTCGCCTATTTTCCCCGGCTCGTTCAGCCCGCCCTGTATCAGTATGCCGCGGTTTTTCCAGCCGATATAACCATACATACACTTATACATGAGCTTTATGCCGTCGAACTGTTCCTCGCCCGCGTCTCCGCTGGTAAGCATCATCACGCATTCCGAAATAGTCATCGGCCGGTCTCCGCCCGCGCCGCCGTACGCGTAAAAACGGTCTATCACGCACTTCATCTGCGCCGGAAATGCCGCCCAGTAGAGCGGCACCGCAAACACTATAACGTCGCAGCTTTCAAGGTAGGGCTCCAGCTTTGTAAATCCGTCATTTTGTACGCAGGCCGTGCCTTCGCTCCAGCAATTGTTGCAGGCGCGGCAGCCCGCAACGCCCATTTCGGACACATTGAAGCTGAAAACCTCGTGGCCGGCTTCCCTAGCCCCCTCGGAAAAGGCCTCCGCCATGGCTATACTGTTGCTGCCCTTTCGCAGGCTGGACGTAAGTACCAATACTTTCTTAGACATATCGCGCCTCCATGTGTTTTTTTCACTATCATTATAGCACTTTGTATAATTTTTTTGTAGATTTGATACACTTTTCGCGGTTATAATTGAATATATCAAAATTTGGAGGTAGAAATGGCATTTACGGTCACATACCTTGATCACAGCGGCTTCGCGGTGGAGCAGGGCAATAATATTTACATATTCGACTACAGCAACACCACTCCCCTACCGGGAAAAAGCGACCTTGCGGGCGGAGTCATAGACCCGGCGGAGCTTGCCGGAAAGCAGGTTTTCGTATTTGTTTCGCACAGGCACGGCGATCATTTTTTGCCCGAAATATACGAATGGCGCGCACAGCTTCCCGATATCAACTACATAATATCCAAGGACGCGCGCCCTCCCGCTTTTGC
The DNA here is from genome assembly GCA_964464145.1 of uncultured Christensenella sp. GTDB lineage: Bacteria > Bacillota > Clostridia > Christensenellales > Christensenellaceae > UBA5399. Next base: position 31,356 of record CAYXFB010000007.1, on the reverse strand, counting down.
GCACAGCGTAAAGCCAAACGAAAGCTGCAGCGTGGGCGGCATAAAAGTTTCCACGCTTAAATCCACGGACGAGGGCGTGGCCTTTATTGTGGAGTCTGCTGACAAAACAATATATCACGCAGGCGATCTGAACTGGTGGCACTGGGAGGGTGAGCCCAAGGCCTGGAACAACAACATGGCGGCAAACTATAAAAAGCAGATAGACCTGCTGCGCGCAAAGCACATAGATCTGGCTTTTGTGCCAGTAGACCCGCGCCTTGGAAACGAGCTTTTGTGGGGCATGGACTATATAATGAAAACAGCGGACATAGAAAAGGCCATACCCATGCATTTTTGGAAACAGCCGGACAAGGTGGCGCGGGCCTTCGCCTCAGACGAGGCGGCGGGCTACCGAAACAGGCTGCTTCAACCCATGGAACGCGGCGAACAGATACGCTTATAGCAACGCTTTTTCGTTGACATTACGCCCACTTTTTGCTAGAATTAGCAGTGCGCTATGGAGGAATAGCGAAGTGGTCATAACGCGGCGGTCTTGAAAACCGTTTGGGTTCACGCCCACGGGGGTTCGAATCCCTCTTCCTCCGCCACGCATGGAATGCTAGAAAAAACGTACCGAATGGTGCGTTTTTTTGTGCAGTCCAGCGGTTTTTTTTTGCGCAGCGAAAAAAGAACTTCATTTATTTATTTCGTGCCGCACACAAGTCGCATATCATCTTTTGCTTTGGCAATTATAATCAAGGATTAGAACCGGAAGCGAGCCCGCCGGCACAAAAAGCAACCTTCCTCACTAAAATCCAAAAAAGTTGCCATTGACTAACCCTCATAAAATTTGCTATACTGACCAAACAATACAAAGAACACCCGTGGGGGAGTAGTTGGCGTAAGAAATTGCGTGGCAAGTCAACATACTGACCGAAAGACGGTCTGGCTTGTCTTAAATAACGAGACTCATGTACAGTATAGGTCGCTGTGCATCAGTCTATTTTTTTCGGCTCATGCATGCTGCTATGCTTGAGTCTTTTTTGTGGAATACACTTAGGGGTTACGCAATGAAAGAGTTTATGGAAAAAAAGGAAGTGCTACTGGAGCATTACGGCGCGGATATGGAAGCCGGACTTACGGCAGAGCAAGCCGCAAAAAACAAGGAGCGCTATGGCGCAAATGTTCTCACGCGCAAAAAGCCCGAATCCTTGCTGCGCAGAATATGGAATGCCGCCAAGGAGCCTATGATCATAATGCTTATAATGGCGGGGGTCATCGCGCTGGTTGTGAACATAATAAAGGGCGCAACGGGCGGCGAATCTGACTACCTTGAGATAGTGGGTATTTTCGCGGCCATCTCCCTTTCCGTGGTCATAACCGTTGTGATGGAGGGGCGCAGCGCCAAGGCTTTCGAAGCGCTTTCGGAGATCAGCAACAATACGGTGGTCAAAGCCGTGCGAAGCGGCCAAACCATAATGCTCAATCAGGAGGACATCGCAGTAGGCGATATACTTCTGCTGGCCACTGGCGATAAGATCCCGGCCGACGGCAGGCTGCTTGAGAGCACCGGCCTTATGGCTGATGAATCCGCATTGACGGGCGAAAGCGTACCCGCCAAGAAGAGCGCGGAATTTGAAACGGCGGACGAAAAAACACCGCTGGCCGAACGCTCGAACATGCTGTACAGCGGAAACTATATCACCGGCGGTTACTGCCGTATGGTGGTCACCGCCGTGGGCGATTCCACAGAGTTTGGCAAGATCGCCCATGAGCTTTCCGACGTGAAGCAGTCCAGCACGCCCCTGCAGGAGCGGCTCGCCAAGCTGGGCAAAACTATCACCATACTCGGCGTTATCGCCGCCTCTATCGTGTTTGTTTCGCAGCTCATTTCCTTTGCCATGCATGAGGGGCTGGTTGTGAACGAGGTGCTGGAAGCCTTTGTCACCAGCATAGTGCTTATCGTCGCCGCGGTGCCCGAGGGGCTTCCCACCATCGTGGCGGTGTCGCTTTCGCTCAACATAATAAAGCTTTCAAAACAAAACGCGCTGGTCAAAAAAATGATCGCTTCTGAGACCGTGGGCTGCATAAATGTTATCTGTTCGGATAAAACAGGCACGTTGACGGAAAACAAAATGACGGTGGGCACCTTTTACGATACACGCTGGCACACCTCCACAAGCCAGCTATCGTCTAGCTGGCTGGCGCACAATATCTGCCTGAACACCACGGCGGATATCGCCGAAAACGGCGCTTTCATAGGAAACCCCACGGAGGGCGCGCTGCTCAATTTCTATGAAAAATCGGCGGCGCGGCAAGAAAGCGGCGCATCATACAAGCAGGAACGCGCGGATCACGATATACTGCACGCCTTTCCGTTTTCATCCGAGCTGAAGCACATGACCACCATATCCAAGGTGGACGGTAAGATAATATCTTATGTGAAGGGCAGCCCGGAGAGCGTATTTGCCATGAGCGGCCTTAGCCCGGCCGAAAAGGCCGAGATAGAAACATATATAATGCGCGCCCAGCAGAACGCTATGCGCGTTATTGCCTTCGCCCACAAGGAGCTGCCCGCCATGCGCGATTTCGAGGCGGAGGAGGAGCACGGCGAAATGGAGAGCGATATGGTGTTTGACGGCTTTGTAGCAATATCAGACCCGCTTCGCAAGGATGTTTATGACGCGGTGAAATCCTGCCGGACGGCGGGCGTAGGCCTGAAAATACTTACGGGTGATAACATAGTTACCGCCACGGCCATCGCAAACGAGCTGCATGTGCTGGATAACGGCGGCCTTGCCTTGGAGGCAAACGATATAATGGATATGAGCGATGAGGAGCTTGCGGCAAAGCTGCCCGGCATAAGCGTGATAGCGCGAAGCACCCCCACCATAAAGATGCGTGTGGTAAAGCTTTTAAAATCGCTGGGCAATGTGGTTGCGGTCACGGGCGACGGCATAAACGACGCTCCCGCTCTAAAGAATGCCGATGTGGGTATCGCCATGGGCATATCGGGCACGGAGGTTTCCAAGGAAGCAAGCGATATAGTATTGCTGGACGATTCTTTTTCTACCATTGTAAAGGCGGTGGAATGGGGCCGGAATATTTACGAAAACTTCAAGCGCTTCATAAGCTTTCAGCTCACCGTGAACCTTTCCTCGGTAATTGTGGTGCTCACATCTATTTTGCTGGGCTTAAAAGCGCCGTTCACAGCTCTGCAGCTACTGTGGATAAACATTATAATGGACGGCCCGCCCGCGCTTACGCTGGGGCTTGAACCAAACTACACAGACCTCATGCGGCGCCCGCCCGTAAGTCGCAGCGAGAGCATAGTGACCCGACCCATGATGATACGCATAACAATAACAGGCGTTTATATTTCCGCCGTGTTCCTCTGCCAGTACGTATTCAACTTCATGGGAGCCACGGCGGCGCAAATGCCCACCGTGCTGTTCACGCTGTTCGCGCTGTTTCAGCTCTTCAATGCCTTCAACTGCCGCGAGCTGCACAACACCAGCATCTTTAAGAACCTGCTGAAAAACAAGATGATGCTGCTTGTGGTGGGCTGCACTTTCGCGCTGCAAATAGTGATAATACAGTTTGCGGGCGCATTCTTTGGCACCATACCGCTGGATCTTTCCATGTGGCTCAAGATATTCGCTATGTCATTCAGCGTGATCGTATTATCAGAGCTTGTAAAATTGGTGTGGCGCGGGATCAAAAAAGAAGGCTGATTAAATCTCATCAGCCTTCCCTATACGTCCTTCAAGCTCCATTATTTGCGCGCATGGCCGCTCGGAGTTATTTTGACCTCAGTCCTGCAGCGTTATTTTAAATATGCTTCCTCCCGTGGGGTTTTCTTCGTATACAAGCGTTCCGCCCTGCCGCGCAAGCGCGTCTTTGGCTATGGCCAGCCCCAGACCCGCGCCGCCCGCCCTGCGAGAGCGCGAAGCATCCACGCGGAAAAATGGCTCGAATATACTTTCCCTGTATTCCTCGGGAACGCCCGGGCCGTCATCCGTAACCGTTATAACGGTGCCGTCATTCGTCTTTCGGGTGCGCACGTTCACTGTGCCGCCGCGCTTGCCATATTTTATGGCGTTTGAAATAAGGTTTTCGGTCGCGCGCAGCAGCAGCTCCCGGTTGGCCGTGGCGTGGCAATCCTCCTCGGCCTGTGTGTCTATTTTAGTATTTTGCTTCGCCGCTTCATGCGCAAGCGCCTCCGCCGCCTCGCGCACAACGGCGGCCACGTCCAGCTTTTCAACGGTCTGCTGCTTGTCCGCCGCCAGCTCCAAAAGCTCGTCCACCAGCGCTATCATGCGGCCGGTCTGCTTTTTTACCACCTCCACCGTCTGCGCGTATTCCTCCGCGTTCGGGCGCTCCTCCATCTCCAGAACCTCTATGTTTGCCTTTATGGCGGAAAGCGGCGTTTTTAGCTCGTGCGCTGCCGCCGAGGCGAAGCCTTTTTGACCTGCGAATGCCCTGTCCAGCCGTTCCAACATGTGATTGAAGGAATCGGCCAGCCGGTTTATTTCGTCGCCCGCCTTGAAATCCGTTATGCGTTGCGAGAGATCGTTTTCGCTTATGCCGCCGATCTCCTCGCTGAGGCTCTTCACCGGCTTTAGCGCGCGGCCAAGCGCCAGCCATGTTATGAAACCTCCCGCCGCTATTATGGATATCATCACAACCAGCAGCACTATATTAAAATCCTGAACGGCAAGCGTTACCGCGGGCGATACGTTGAATGTGCCGTCCGCCAAAGTGGAGGATACTGTTATTGCGTATGCGGGCATGCTTTCGCTGTCTGTGGTGCTTTGGGCGGGCACGGCTTGCTGCTCCTCAATCACAACCTGTGCCGGAACGGTGGCTTCCTGCGTTTCAAAACCCGGGGCAAAAAAATCTATCCCCGTTGATTGCGCGGGGTCGCTCTCTATTACTTGCACGTCAATGGAATCATTTCCTTCAATGTATGCAGAGTTTGAGGCGGGCAGTATATCAGCAGCGCTGAACACGAGATAATTCGCGTTGTACATGGTGAAAAACGTGAGCACCACGGCAATGGCGGATATCATGAGCACCGTCACCGTGGTTATCCTCGCGCGAAGCGAAATTTTGTATATCCTCATTTTTTTCAATGCCATCTACCTCTCTATTATGTAACCCGCACCGCGAACGTGGCCTATCGCCTCCGCGCAGTGGGGCGAAAGTTTTTTGCGAAGCTGACTTATGTGCACCTTTACGGCGTTGGAAAAAAAACCGTCCTCACCCTCCCAAGCGTGCTCTATGAGTTCCTCGGCGGAAACGGCTGTACCACGCTTCATTGCAAGGTATTCAAATATGATATATTCTTTGGGAGAAAGCTCTATCTGCTCACCATCCGGCGCAAAAACGCGCTTTGAGGCCGTGTCTATATCCACACCGCAACAGCTTATTTTTACGTCCTGCTGCACAAAATCCCGCCGCAGCAGATTTCGCACCCGCGCCTCCAGTTCCCCAAAATCGAAGGGCTTCACCAGGTAATCGTTCGCGCCGCCATCCAACCCGGAAATACGATCGGGGAAATCCACGCGTGCGGAGAGTATGATTATTTTTATACTCTTGTCCTCCGCGCGTAAGGCGCGCAGCACCTCCATGCCGTCCATCTCGGGCAGGTTCAGATCCAGCACCACAAGGTCATAACCTCCCGTTTGCGCCATTTCAAGGCCTGTTAGCCCGTCCTGCGCGCCCTCCGCTATGTAGCCGCGTTTTTTGAATCCGCGCAGCAATGCGGACAATATATCCTCTTCGTCCTCTATTATAAGCAGCTTCAATATATACGGCCTCCGCGTTTTTTCCTCTATTTTATCATAGATTCGGTTAAGAAACGGTAAATACTTTCGACTCGGGAAAAGGAATGAAAATTATTGACTTGCGGGAACTTTGGGGTATAATGAAAGCAGGGATATAACCGAAACGGTTAGCCCATTGGGTTAATAAAAGTATTGCTTCAAATAGCCGCCCGAGCCGGGGCGGCTATTTATTTTTGGACATTTGCCATAGCCGCGCAAGCATTTTTGCCTGCGCTTTTTTTATATTCACGGCTTTCCTTAACCGTACCTTAACCATACGTGGTGTATGCTTTGGCTCATGAAGCGAATGGAGGGAACAGACCTTGGCAAAGAAAAAAACTAAGATAATAGCGGCGGTGGTTGCCGTCGCTGCTTGTGCGGCGCTTACGGTGGGCTACATGAGCACGGCGGGCGCGGCAAACAGCGAGGATACGGATGCGCTGCTGCGTGAATATCCCGTGTCTCGCGGAGATATAACGGCGGGCATAGACGGCGCGGGCAGCCTTGCGCTGGATGGTATGCCGCACAATTTCAAACAAAATGTGAAGATAGCGGAGCTTTTCGTTAAGGCGGGCGACAGCGTCAAAAAAGGCGACAAGCTGGCCAAGCTGGACGAGGACGCGCTGGAGCAGAAGCTGGCGGAGCTGCAAACAAACCTCAAAAAAGCGCAGATCGGCCTGGATGACGCGAAAAACAATATGGATATAGGTAAGGTGGACGCGCGAGACACGGGCGACGCTTCGGGCGCGGAATACGAAAATTCTCGATCTCAGGCGCAGGCCAACGCGGACGGCATAGCAAACAGTATAAGCGCTCTATCCGCACGGCAGACAGAGCTGGAGGGGCTCATAGCAGAGCTCACGGCAAAAATATCCGCGCTGGACGCGCAAATAGCCGCACTGCCAGAGGACGACCCGCAGCGCGCGGTGCTTAAACAGGAGCGGGATGCGCTGGCGGCGACGCACGCGGGATACTGCGAGGAGCATGATGGCATAGCGCCCAAAATAGCGGAGCTGAACGGTCAGCTTGGTAGCGCCAATTCGGGCATAGAGAGCATGGAGCGCAGCCACGCGCAGCAGCAGGCGGTCAAGGATAGGGAGCGCGCAAAGCAAAGAGACTCAAACGCGCTCAAGCAAAACACCTATGAAAACGCCATAGAATCCGCGCAGGTGGAGGTCGACGATATAGAGCGGCAGATACGCGAGCTGGGCGAGGCCAAAAAAGAGGTATATCTGCTGGCTGAAAGGGACGGAATAGTGCTGGAGCTTGGCTATACCGAGGGCATGGAGACCAACGGCGAAAAGGCGCTGGCGGTAATCGGCGCGCCCGAGGATATATTCGCCAAGCTGCAGGTGGCGCAGGCGGATATAGGCAGCGTGGAGGAAGGCCAGGAGGTGGAGCTCAATTTTGACGCTTTCCCCGACCGCAAATTTATAGGTAAGGTAACAAAGAAGCTGCCGCTGCCCGTGAAGGACAGCAACCCCGTGACCTATGTGGTGCAGACCTCGGTTGATATGGAGGGCGAAAGCCTGCTAACGGGAATGACCTGCAACGCCCGCTTTATAGCCAAGCAGGTGAAGGACGTGCTGATGCTTTCGAACAAGGCCATAAAAACCTCGAACGGCACTCAGGTGGTGCAGATGAAGGACGGCGAGGGCAAGCTTTTTGAGCAGCCCATAAAAACAGGCTTTTCGGACGGAAAATACAGCGAGATACTATCCGGTCTCAAAGAGGGCGACATCGTGTTCGTGGAGGGTTAAAGTATGAATCTACTTGAAACGCTGCGCGTGATATGGATCAACCTTATGGAAAACAAATTCAAGGTGCTGCTTACCTCGCTGGGCATAATTGTGGGCGCGGTCACCATAGTCATGGTCATAGCCATAGGCCGTGGCGGTGAGGCGGAGATCGCCGGGCAGTTCGGCGATCTATCGGCGGCAACGGTGTACGTCACGCCGGATTACACCAAAATAACGATGGGCGGCATGGATATGAGCAAGCTGCCCAAATTCACGGAGGAGCAGGTGGCCGCCATGAAGGAGGAAAACCCATACATGAAGGGTCTCATGCGCGTGGCCTACCTCTTCGCCGAGGTCACTATGGAGGGCGAAAAGGAATACCAGTCCGTTACGGCGGTATATCCCGAATACGCGGAGATATCCAACATAAAAACGGCGTATGGAGACAATATAACGGAGGAGGATACGGAAAACAGCGCGCGCGTTGCCGTGCTGGGAGACCGTCTGGCAAAGCAATACTTCGGCACGGCGGAAAACGCGGTGGGCAAGAGCATAAAAATAAAGAACCGAAATTTCACCGTGGTGGGCGTGCTGGAGCGCAAGGGCGACGCCATTCAGGGCATGAACCCGGATGGCAGCGTGTTCGTGCCCTACACCAGCGCGGAGGCGGGCGGCCTTATAGGAGATTACGACGTGCCTCAGATGATCGGCCTGGCGGCGGACATAGATGTAGTGGACAAGGCCATAAGCCGTGTGGAAAGCTCGCTTGAATACATGCTGGACGACGGCAGCCTGTACACCGTGGAGGACGCGGGCAGCCGCATAGAGGCAGCCACGCAGTCCGCCCGCACAATGAAAATGCTGCTCATATCGGTGGCCGCCATAGTGTTCATAGTGGGCGGCATAGGCATAATGAACGTGCTTTTCGTATCGGTAAAGGAGCGCACGCGGGAGATAGGTATACTGAAGGCGCTGGGCGGCTCTAGGCGAGACATAATGACGCAGTTTTTGCTTGAATCCGTGCTTATAAGCCTGTTTGGCGGGATTGCCGGCGTGCTGCTCTCGCTGCTGCTGCTGCCGCTTATGAACTACACTGATATACCCGTGCTTTCCACGCCGGACGGAGCGCTTTTGGCACTGCTGTTCTCGCTTTTGACCGGCACTGTGTTCGGCGCATACCCGGCCTACAAGGCCTCCAGACTCAAGCCCATAGACGCGCTGAATTATGAATAGAAGCTCAACACATCGGCTGCCCTAACGGGCGAACGATGTAATAAATATAATATCAAAATTTGAAAGGAATATTTTAAACATGAAAAAAATTGTAACTGTAGTTTTGGCGGGGGTTTTGACGGTGTCCCTGCTTGGATGTTCGGCAAAAGCGCCGGCGGCGGAGTCGCCAAACGCGGCCTCTCCCTCCCCTGAACAGTCGCAGACCGCGCCGGAGCAAAGCGCGGAAGCGCCGAGCGAGGCGCCTTCGCTTCCATCAGACGGGCAAGCGCCGGACACAAACGCACAAGCGCCGGACGCGGACGTGCAGAGCTTCACCAGTGTTTTCGGCAAGGTTAAGAGCATCGTGGGCAACGAAATAGAACTGGAGCTGGCCAAGCCACCGTTTGATTTGGGTGCGCCCGAGGGCGAAGAGGGTGGCGAAGCAGTGGCTGCTGCCGCCGCCGCTCCCGCAAAATCCGTTACGGTGACCTCAGAAGAAAGCGACATAAACACAGAATCAGCGGACAGCGAATCCCCAAAAATGATGTTTGAGAGCGCAGACGGCTCTGTTGTGGTGGTAAGCGAGAGCGATGACGGCACAAGCAAGCTAGAGCTTGAGTACACTGGCGAATCTAAGAGCATCACAATACCCGCCGGAATAAGCATAATGAATATGCTTACCGGCAAAAGCGCCAGGCTGGAGGATATAAAGAAGGGCTCCGTGCTTATGCTGGGCGTGGATGACGCGGCTGCCGAACGCGCGAGCGCGCAAAGCGTTGCCATAATGGAATAACGCCATGGAAAAACTGCTCTGTATTGAACATGTGAACAAAAGCTATGCGATGGGCGCGGAAAAGCTGCACGTGCTAAAGGATGTGTGCCTCGACGTGCAATGCGGAGAGTATATGACCATACTGGGGCCGTCGGGCAGCGGCAAATCCACGCTCATGAACATACTGGGCTGCATGGACACGCTGGATAGCGGAAGCTACCGCTTTGGCGAAACGGATGTGCAGGATTGCACTGACGCGGAGCTTACCCGCATACGCAACCGCAGCATAGGGTTCATATTCCAAAAGTATCACCTTATACCCCAGTACACGGCGCTGCAAAACGTTATAATGCCGCTTTTGCTGCGCGGCCTGTCGCGCGCGGAGGCCACGGCGGCCGCGCGCGAGGGCATAGAGCTGGTGGGGCTTTCCGGCCGCATGACGCACCGGCCGAGCGAGCTTTCGGGCGGTCAGCAGCAGCGTGTGGCCATTGCCCGCGCGCTGGTGACGCAGCCCGCGCTGCTATTGGCGGACGAGCCCACGGGCGCGCTGGATTCGGCCACGGGCAAGGAAATACTCTCTTTGTTTGGCGAGCTGAACGAGCGCGGCAATACGATTGTCATGATAAGCCACGATGTTAACGTGGCGCGCCGCAGCCGCCGCATAGTGGAAATAAACGACGGAGTGCTCACCGAGGCGTGAGCGCGCCAAAACATATAGCTTTCTTACGCCCCGAGCGGCACACCGCCCGGGGCTTTTTTATGTGTGGCAATTGCGCTAGGCCGTGGCCGTTACGGAAAAAACCACGGATGTGGGTACGTCTTTTATGAAGTGTTCGAACTCTTGCAGGGCGAAGCCACCCGGAACGGTAGCGTTAAACTCGGTTTGATAGCAGAACACCGCAAGCGCCTGCGGCTTGCCTATTTGAATCGGTTCTATGCCCTCCGGCGTAGTAGTCGCCACGCCTGTGCCATGCTCAAGATTTATTTTCAGATCGGGGCTGTCCATAACACCTGAAGCGGTCTCCTCGATACTCGAAGAAACCTTTATTTGCCAACGCGATTCATTTGAGAGTATAGACTCACCTATAAGCGTAGCCCTGCACGCGTAAGCGGAGGGCTCGTCCATAAGCATGGGCAGCTCCACAATATTGCTTTTCTTCTCGCCGTATTCATATGTGTCTACGGAAAAGATGAGTTCTTTTATAGGGGTTTTTATATCAATTGAAAATGGCATATAGTTTATATCCCCGCCGAAGCTGGAAATGTCGCTCAATATGCTTTTCTCGCGCTCGGTAAGCTTTTTCATTTCAACGCTGTCCTTGGGCGCGGCGGGTTGCGCGCAGCCCACCAGAGAGAATGCAAACAGAGCCGCGATAGCAATTATCAGTTTTTTCATGTTTCGCCCCAACCTTATTTATTTGTGTAAAGTAGCTCGTGAGAAGCATTGTTTTGGAAAAAGTATACACATAGTGGGCAAATTTGTCAAATGGCGCGTTGCCACACCACTCCCGGCACGTCTTTAAGGTACAGCACGTTGGCCGCCACGCCGCGATAGGTCATTTCCTCGTCCGTTTTATTTGTTACAAAAAGCGTACCATTTTTAATATAGCCTTCCGTGTCCAGCGTGAAAACCACCCTGTCCTCATACTTTCGCACATCCGATACCGTGAAGGGTTGCTCCGCGTCAAAGCCTATATCGGCCGCGTCCACATTGTCTCCGTACACTATCACCTGATGGCTGCCCGGATTGAATTTCAGGCCGGAAAGCCGCATATCGGCACCGCCCGGCATCAGCAGGCCAGACTGCCCCTTTATGCTGTTTTTGCTGAAGCTGAAATCGCTTCCCCTGTACAGATCGGAGGTTTCCATGCCAAAATCCCGGTACATGTATGTGAAAATGCCCGCCTGCGCCGCCGGAACACGCTCCATAGGCTGCGTGAGGTTCAGCGACATACGGTCTATTTTAACCGTGTCGGCGGAGTCGTTTCGCGTTACAAATTCTATATTGTCCGCAAAGCCGCCCGATGTGAATGTATACGCCACATGGCCGGGTTCGAAAACGGTGAAATCCGTCACCACGGAAAAGGCGTTGCCGCCGTTCTCCTGCAAACGGAAGCTTGCCTTATCCAGATTTTCGCCGTATATATCCACCGTGTAAGTGCCCGGCATGGTGTTCGCGTACGGCCCGAACTGCTCCTGACCGCTTTGCAGCACCACCGCACCGCCCTCCATGCTTCCCGTTGTTTGCAGCGTGTCCACCGCGTATTCGTATGAATAATCCGGCTTGTTTTGGTATACATTATAGCCGCGCGCGCGCATTTCGTTTGCCAGCTCCTCGCCGTATACCCAAACGTGTGTGCGCTCGTTTGCGCTCACCTGATATATATCGGAGAATATTTCGTCCATTATTTCGTTGTGCTTGGAAATGATGGTGCTCTGCGGCTCCATTTCGGCTATTACGTCATAGCCCTTGGCGTCCTTCTCAAGGAAGCTCAGTTCAAATTCGGGCATGGCGAACTGCACGCCCAGCACGGGCGCGGAAAAGAAATCCACATAGACGCGTGGGTAGCTTTGCCAAAGGCCGTCGTTTTGCTGCGCGTATATCTCGAAGGGTTTTACGGTCTCGTAGCGTTTTTCGCTTATGGGGTACACGAAGGCGAAGAGCGAATAGTTGAATGAATACACGAAGCAGCATAGCAGCAATATGAACGCCGCGCGCCGCCTTCCCTTCCAAAAGAGCAGCAGCAGCGCCGCAAATATGGCCGATATTATGAGCCCCAGCGCCACAAAGTTGCCTATGCCGCCGCCTATCCACGCTTCAAAGCCCATGAAGGGCAGTATGGAGGGCACCATATTGTAGGATATGTTGCCGCCCGCCGCCGCTATCTTGGGCGCGGCCACGCAGCAGCCGCCCGCCACCACGCCGCCAAATATGATCAGTGAGGCGATGAGAGACTTTTTAGACAGCTTTTTGCGCATGGACAGCAGCGCTATCACCACGAAAGCTATGAAAAGGCAGGCCGTTTCGTTGTACCTGCCGTATACGTAATATTCTGAGCGCACCGCCTCGTTCGAAACATATATTCCCGAGAGGAAGGCCGTGCTTATCACTATGGAAGCCAGCGCGAACAGCGCGGCGAACACGAAGAGGAGAAACAGATTCCTTTGCTGCGGCGTCCCCGCGCGCTTGACTCCGCGCAGCATACCCGCGAAGGCCACACCGCCCACGGCCAGCAGCCCGAAGGTGGCGCACATCATATACAGCCCCTGCCCAAGGAAGCCGGAAAGCATAGCGCCTATGTTTTCCGGCGAAAAAGCGCCCGCCATGTTCACGGTGAGCACACGCTCCAGCGTGTTGTTTGCCTCGCCCGCGCCCGTCTGGAAGAAATTCGCCATGAGGTTCGCTTTTACCGCGCGGTCTATTAAAAACCAGAGCGCAGCGGCAGCAAGGAATATTAGCAGATTGAGCCAGTATTTGCCCTTGCGGTTTTTTATGGCTATGAACAACACGCACAAAAAGGCCACGCCGAATATGGCAATGCCCCGCCCGTGCACAGTGTAGGCATACATAGAAAGCAGCCCCAAAAGCGCGTAAAAGGGAAGGTTTTTCCTAAAGTCCGTACCCTCGCGGAAGAGGTATAAAAGCATATAGGCCGCCAGCCAGGGCAGCAGCAGCATGACCGTTTCGTTCAACGCGTATTTGGAATAAACAACCGCCGCCGGGTACAGCCCCGCCGCAAGCGAAATGGCAAAGGAGAGCGGCTTCTTGAGCTCTAAATATACGGAGGATATGCGGAAGGCAAGCACAGGTATTATGGCTATAACGAAGGAATTTATCACCAGCGACCACTGGAACACCTCGCGCATGTTTTGCGTGAGATAGTACAGCCAGCCATACAGCACAGAGTAGCCATAGCCGTAATAGTTTGATCCGGCATAGGCCGCCGACCAGTTGTCCGCCCCGCCCCAGAGGTATATGCCCTCCGCCATCGTTACGTGTTCGTCCGTCAAAAGCGGATATTGCATACCCGCCGCGTATATGAGGTTCAAAAGCGCAAAGAGCAGATACAGCGTTATCTCAAAGCGGTGCGCCAGCAGAAAATCGGTGAATCTCTTGCCGGTGGGCGGATATTCGCGCGCGTAAAAAGCGCCGACCGAACGTATGCCGCGCGCTATGGCCGATGCTCTGGCGCTTTTCCCGGTTTTCGCTTTTTTGGCTCTGCCCATATATGTTCTCTCCTATCGTGATAATATATCATAGTTTAGCGCCCTTTTCAATTGACAGAGCGGTTTTGGCAGGGTAAAGCGCCTCTATTGCCACAAATGTAAAATATATGCGCTTTTTTGCACATATCTGAGTATATCTGCTCATTGTACGCACGCCCGTTTTGATATAACATTAAAACCGTATATCAATATTTTGCGTTGTACGCAATTTTTATAAAATCACGGCACACACAATATATTTTATGGAGGTCACCATGCAAAAGAAACCGTTGTTGGGAATAATAGGCTTTTCGGACGGCGAGCCTGAGGTACACGAGCAGTTGAAGGGCATCGTCCAAAAGCAGGTGGACGTTATAGTCTCGGCGCTCACGAAGGACGGGCGCGTGGATGTGCTACCCGCACAAAAGCTGGTAGCTTCGGTGGAGGAGGCCAAGGCGCAGGCGGAGTATCTGCGAAATCAGGGCGTGGACGGCACCATATTTTCCTACGGAGTGTTTGCCTTCCCCAATTTTTCGGCCATCGCGGCGAAAAACGGCAAAGGCCCCTTCCTCTTGTGCGCCAACCTGAACCCTGATTGGCCGGGCATGGTGTCCATGCTGGCGGCGGGCGGCGCGCTGCATCACCTTGGCATAGAGCACTACCGCGCGGCGGGCGACTTCACCGATCCCAAGGTGCTTGAGAAGATAGTGAAGTTCGCGCGCTGCGCCAAGGTGGTGAGCCGGCTCAACGGCCAGAAATACGGCCTCATTGGCGGCCGCAGTCTGGGTATGTACAGCGCCGTTGTGGATATGCAGGACTGGCAGCGCATTTTCGGCGTGGATGTGGATCATATGGATCAGAGCGAAATACTTAGGCTGGCCGAGGATGTGCCCGAAGCGCAGGTGCAAAAGGCCTTTGACTGGCTCACACAAAACGTGGGCGCCATAAATTATGACGAGCATCAGTTCACACCCGAAAAGCTAAGGACGCAAATTCGGCATTACGAGGCGCTCAAGCGCATAGCGCGGGAAAACGGTTACGACTTCATGGGCGTTAAATGCCACTATGAAATGAGCCGCCACCACTGCACGGAGTGCATAGCCGCCGCCTTCATGAACGACCCCTACGACTGGGACGGCGGCAAGGAGCCCACCGTTTTCGCCTGCGAGGCGGATGGCGACGCGGCGCTGACCATGCAGATATTGAAGCTTTTGACTAACGATCCGGTAATATTTATGGATGTGCGCCATTATGACGCGGAGGAGGATGTTATGGTGTTTTGCAACTGCGGTTCGCAGTCCACATACTATGCCGGGTGCAGCGATATCCCTGCCGAAAACCTCAAAAACGTGTCGCTCTACCCCGCTCTCGACATATACGCGGGCGGCGGCTGCCATGTGAACTGCATGACAAAGGCGGGCGGCGCCACCATAGCGCGGCTCAACCGCACGGAGGGCAAATACCGCATGACCATAATACCCGCCGAATTCGTGGAGCTTTCGGCGCAGAAGATGGCGGAGACCACGAAGGAGTGGCCGCACGTGTTCGCCAAGCTGCCCTTCAGCCACGAAATATTCCTTGATAAGTTCGACGCGAACCACTGCCACGCCGTATACGGCGACCACGTGGAGGATCTCAAGACCATATGCGAGATGCTGGGCATAGAGGTGGAGCTTTTAGCCTGACCGTGTGCATATAATACTGATTCCAGATAAAAACATCAAAAAAATGATATTTTTATCACTGCCTTACGGCAGTCTCAAAATGAGTAACATTTTGAATGAAATCAATATTGAACGACATTCCAGCCTAAAAAATGAAAAAACATTTTTCAGGTCGCGCAGGATTGCGCGTGATTTAAAACAAATGTTTTAAATCGGAATTGGTATAAAAACAGGCCGGAGATAGCTTTCCGGCCTGTTTTTTGTTATCTATTCTTTTTTGTTGTGCGTTATTCTCTCCAGCTTTTCAAGCTGATCTTCCGAGCCTATTGCCACAATTATGTCCCCGTCCTTTAGTATGTCCTTGGCGGTGGGGTTTATGTTCACGTACGGGCCGCTCCTTATGGCAACCACGTTCACGCCGAATCTGTTGCGGAAATCCATCTCCATGATGCTTTTGTCTTCCCAGGTGCTGTGCACGTCAAACTCGGCAATGCTGTATTCGGGCGAAAGCTCTATAAGCTCCAGTATGTTGGAGGACAGCAGCGTGCGCGCAAGGCGAACGCCGCCGTCCCGCTCGGGAAATACCGTGCGATCCGCGCCCACTTTCTCAAGTACGCTGGCATGCAGTTCACTGCTGGCCTTGGCTATCACCGTTTTCACGCCTCGTTCCTTGCAGAGCAGCGTTATGAGAATGCTGGGCTCCACCTTGCCTATGCACACGCACACAACATCGAAATGCTTTACGCCAAGCGAATCCAGCGCCTGATCGTCCGTCGCGTCCAGCATGGCGGCCTGCGTGGCGTAGGATGCGGCGTGGTTCACCAGCTCCTCGTTCATATCAACGGCCATTACCTCCGCGCCCTCTTCCGCCAGCTCGCGCGCTATAGTTTCGCCGAAACGTCCCAGACCTATTATCAAGAATTGTCTTTTCATTTTACAGTACCTTTTAACCTATTATAATTTTGTCCTCAGGATATTTTATATTGACCTTGTTTTGCGCCAGCCTGCGCGCCAAAGCCATTGTAAACGTTAATATGCCCACTCTGCCGCCCAGCATTATGAGTATGAGCAGCACATAGCTTACGGGCGAGAACATACTTGTTATGCCAACGGACAGCCCCACCGTGCCAAAGGCGGAGGTGACCTCAAAAACTATATCTCTGAGCGCAATATTCTCGTGCTCTATAACGGCAATAATGGCCGACATGAACAGCACCACAACTATACCTATGGTGAATATGGCTACAGAGCGCAGCACAAGCTGCCTGTTTATGCGCTTGTGCGCTATCTCCACATCCTCGCGGCCACGCACTATGGATATTATAAACAATATTACCGTGAGCGTGGTTGTTACCTTTATGCCACCCGCCGCACCGCCCGGCGCCGCGCCTATAAACATAAGCCCGCTTGTGACCGCCTTGGAAAGCGGCATAAGCATATCCTGCGGGGTGGTGTAAAAACCGGCCGTTCTGGCCGTGACCGACTGGAAAAACGCTCCCAGCACCTGCTCTTGCGGCTGTATGCCCGGCGCTCCCAGAGTGCGCGGGTTGTTTATCTCCGATATAAAGAATATCAAAAAACCGCCCAGCACAAGCGATCCGGAGAGTATAAGCGTCAAGCGGGTATGCAGCGATAGTTTTTTGTGGGTTCGCTTTATAAGCTTTCCGTACAGCTCCGCAATCACAAAAAATCCCAAGCCGCCCAATGTTATGAGCGCCATTGTGGTTATGGTGACAAGAGGATCGTTCCTAAAGGGCGCCAAGCTGTTTCCCAGGCCGTAAACATCGAAACCGGCGTTGCAGAAGGAGGATATGGACTGGAATATACTGTAGAAAAGGCCGCGCTCCAAGCCATACATCGGTATAAAGCGTATGGCAAAAAGCAGCGCGCCTGCAAGCTCTGCAAGCCCGGTGATTATGGCCGCGTATTTTGTTAGGCTTATCATGCCGGAAAGACGGGTCTCGTTAAAAGAGTCCATTATGTGCACGCGATCCTTGAGCGTGCTGCGCCGCCTTATCATGCGGTAGGTCAGCGTGGTCATGGTCATAAAGCCCAGGCCGCCCAGCTGAATAAGCGTTATCAGCACCACCTGCCCAAACATGGAAAGCGTGCTGCCCGGATCGAATATGGAAAGACCGGTAACGCAAACCGCCGAGGTGGAGGTGAAAAGTGCCTCCAAAAAGCTTAGCGGCACAGCCTTAATTGAGGATATGGGTAAGCTAAGCAATATAGCCCCCAGGAATATCATTGCGGTAAAGCCCACCACCAACAGCTGCGGCGGGGTCATTTCCTTTTTTTTCATCATCTGTGTCATATTGCCAACCCAATACAATTATAGAACTCACATTATTATACTACCAAATTGAGAAATAACAAGCGTGAACATTTGTGATATTAAGTTCGAAAATTTAGCTGCTGGCTTTTATACTGCTAATTTCATTAAAATAACGCTATCCGAAAAAATAATTATCATAAAAAATGAAAGAAAATGGAATAAATTTTTTCGCAAAAGCATATTTAATTATTAATACAAAGTGTATGTGTGAACGTGAAAAAAAACACTTTTAGATCGAGTATACTTTTAGATCGAGTATGGTGTAGTGTTTTTATCACCCACTCGCAAAGCAAAAACAGGGAGGAACTATTTTATGTTGGAAAACGCCAGTATACTTATAGTAGATGATGACAACAGAGAGGCGCTTGAGCTTAAAAACTTTCTGAAAAGCAAGGTCGGGGTGGACAAGGTGGAGTGTACGCCCTCCGTTATGGAAGCCTGTGAATACCTAAAGGCGCAGGAAACCGATTTGGTGGTGCTGGATCTTATTATGCCCATGCACGACGGCTATAAATTTATGGAACTGCTCGATCATATGGGTCTTGAAAAATCGCCGGAGGTGATAGTGACATCCGCAATAAGCAATCAGGATGCCATAAAAAAGGCTATGAACATGGGCGCGTGCTACTATATGCTGAAGCCGTATGAAAACGATGTGCTATACAGCCGGATAGAGGAAATTTTAACGGAGGATATACCCCATGAGGAAGTGTCCTCTGCAAAGAAGGACGCGGGTACGGACAGGCAGATAATGGAGATATTCTTATCTCTGGGTCTGCCTCCGCACCTGAAGGGCTACCAGTATCTGCGCGAGGCGGTAAAGCTGGCACTGGCCGATCCTTCCATAATATATAGCATAACGAAGCGCCTGTATCCGGAGATAGCGAAAAGGTTCGACGTGACCCCCACAAAGGTGGAGCTTGCCATACGCCACGCCCTGGAGGTGGCCTGGCAGAGAAACCGTATGGATAATCTCAAATCCGTGTTCGGCTGCGACATATACCTCAAGGACATGAAGCCCACCAACGGCGAATTTGTCGCGCTGATGGCGGACAAGCTTTCCACCGGGTATTAATACTAAATTCCCCGTCCAAAGCTGCAGAGGGCGCGGCAAAACCTGTGTATATAAATACAAATCCCCTGCGTTGGGCGCTATTAAGGGAAAATGGCCATATGTAACCAGCGGCTACGATCTGATAATAAAATCAGTGCGAAATACACAAATATTCATATATTTTGTGTATAGATATGTGGATAACGGGGATAACTAAGTGAACAAATGTGTCCGTTTTATGAATAAGTACCCTTCCACACACATTTTCAAGTATTATAAAATCTACCCACTTCCGAATAAACATACCAAAATATATAATAAAAATGCACCAAGCCCGCCGAACGTTTACTCGGCGGGCTTTTTCTCCGCGCTTTGAAAAGAAGTATTATTGCTGTATTGACAATACTGTGTGTCATACAGTATAATGTGACACATAATGATATGCGAGGTATAGGTGTAATGTCTACCGAGGAAAAGAAAGAGATCATAAATTCGCTATCGCAGGAACTGCGGCGGGGCACTATTGTGCTGAGCGCGCTGTGCAGGCTTAAAAAGCCCAAGTACGGCTATTCGCTGGTGCAGGATCTGGAGGAGCACGGCATGGCTGTGGACCCCTCCACGCTGTATCCGCTGCTGCGGCGGCTTGAGAAGCAGGGGCTTTTGCTGAGCGAATGGGAAACGTCCAGCGGCAAGCCGCGCAAATATTATTCCATGACGGAGCTTGGCGCGGAGGTACTTGCCGGGCTGAAAGAGCATTGGGAGGATATGACGCGCGGCATGAGCGGGCTTTTTGATACGGAGGATGGTGAATAAAATGGACAAAAACGAAATAATAAGGCGCTACGTATACGACGTTACGCGCAGACTGCCGCAGCAGGGCAGAGAGGATATAGAGCGCGAGCTCACCGGAAACATTTACGATATGCTGGAAGCCCGCGCGGGCAAAAGCTACACAGAGGAGGATGTGCGCGCCGTTATAAAAAAACTGGGCAGCCCGGCGGAGCTGGCGGCAAGCTACTCAGACAAAAGCCGCTCTCTCATAAGCGGCGATTATTACGACAAGTATGTTTTCATATTGAAGATAGTGCTGCCCTGCGTGGTGTTCGGGCTGCTTGTTGCGTCCATAGTGCAGGCCATAACCTCTGCGGCCGGCGTGGGTGAGATATTCCTAACTTTTGTGGGCAACCTGCTCATGGGCTCCGTCATAGCCTTCGGCTTCGTGACGCTCATGTTCGCCATATTCGAGCGTGCGCGGGTGCGCTTCGATCTGGAACCGTGGAGCATAGAAAAATTGCAGCCCGTTCCCGATGTTAGCAACCTCATAAAGAAGAGCGAGCCCATAGCCATGATAGTTTTCACCATGCTTGTGCTGCTGCTTTTCAACATGGCCCCGCAGTATCTAGGCATAATAGACCTTGAGAACGGCGTTGTGCTCCACCCCATATTCGATATAGATGTGCTGCGTGCCACGCTGCCCATAGTGAACCTGTGCTTCGGGCTGGGCATAGTGCGCGAGATATGCCGGGTGGCGGAGGGGCGCTACACACTGCGGCTCACAATATTTATAGTTATAGTAAACATATTTTCGCTGGCGCTTTTATTGCCCGCGCTGCTCAACCCGGCGCTGTGGAACATGGGCACGATTTCCATCCTGCCCGCGGGATGGCCGAATCTGAGCTATATATTCATGATGGTTTTCGTGGCGTTCTTTATACTGGCCTACGTAATGGACAGCGGTAAGGCACTTTATCACTGCATACGCCACGGCAAGCGCTGAACAATTTATTGGGAGGGGAAAAAGAATGGAAAACGCTATAAAGTACGAGGGCGTGGTAAAAAGCTACGGCGGTAAACGCGCGCTCAGCGGCCTTAGCTTTTGTGTGAAGCCGGGCGAAACCACCGCGCTGCTGGGCGCGAACGGCGCGGGCAAGACCACGGCGCTCGAATGCCTGGAGGGCATACGCCGCGTCGATTCCGGCGGCATAACCGTGCTGGGTATGGATTCCCGCGCTCGGGAGGCCAAGAGGCTGCTGGGCGTGCAGCTTCAATCCACCGCGCTGCCCGAGGCAATGACGCCGCCCGAAGCCATGAAGCTTTTTTGCGCGTGGCATAATGTGGGCTACAGAGCCGATCTACTTTCGCGCTTCGGTTTGGACGGCTACGCGAAAAAGCAGTACGCGGCACTCTCCGCCGGGCGCAAACGCCGTCTGCATCTGGCGCTGGCGCTCTGCCACGATCCGCAGGTGCTCATATTGGACGAGCCCACCGCCGGGCTGGACGTGGAGGGTCGGCACTCGCTGCATGCGGAAATACGCGCGCTAAAGGAGCGCGGCGTGACAATACTCATGGCCACTCACGATATGGAGGAGGCCGAGCAGCTCTGCGACAACATAGTGTTTTTGAGCGAGGGCAGGGTGGCGCAGACGGGTTCGCCGCTGGAGCTGACCGCACGCGCTTCGGCGCTGAGCCACATACTTTTGAAAACGAGCGGCGATATGCGTCCGCCAGCCAAGCTGCAATGCGAAAGGCTGGAAGGCGGCTATATGAGCTTCCAAACGGGCGACATAAAAACGGCGCTGCGCCAAATATTGGACGCGGCTGAGCGGGAGGGCGCGGACATAGTGGATCTGCGCGTGGAGCGTGCCAGCCTGGAAGAGCTATTTTTAAGCATAAAAAAGGGGGATGACGCAGTATGAGCGCCATATTCACACAGCTTGGCATACAGCTGAAATGCGATCTTAGGGACAAGGGCATACTTGTGGTATATTACATAGTACCGCTGCTCATGTTTTTCGTGCTGGGCATAATAATGGACGCTATGGCGGCGGGCAACAGCGACTATATGCTGGAGGCGGTGTGCTGCATATTCGCCATATCCATGGCGGCCTTCATGGGCTTGCCGCAGGGCATAGTGAGCGCGCGAGCCACGGGCGTGCTGGACGCTTACAAGGCGGCGGGCATACCGCCCTGGTCCTTTCTTTTGTCCAACATATTGCTGGCATTTGCCCACATGATGCTGGTGTGCCTTATAATAGTGCTGCTCGCGCCGCCCATATTCGGCACGGCGGGCATAGCCGACGCGCCACTCTTTTGGGGAGCCGTTGCGCTGGCCGCGCTCTCAAGCTGTGCGGCGGGTACGCTGCTGGCTTCGCTGGTCAGAAAACAGAGCGTTATAACCATGGTGGGCATACTGGTGTTTCTGCCCTCCATAATGTTCACGGGCATAATGTTCCCCTCCGCGCTGCTGCCCGAGGCAATGCGCAGCATAGGCGGCGTGCTGCCCGCCGCGCTTGCGCAAAATATGATAACGGGCGATTCACCGCAGCTCTGCGCGCTTGCCATGGCCTGCATAGCGCTGGGCGCCTTCTTGCTGGCAAGCCTGCTGTTCAGGCGCGCCGGGCGAAACAGATAGTGCCAAACGATCTATAGCTCCACAAATTTAACGGAGTGGTTTTGCGTGAACCGCTCCGTTTTTATTTTTGCCAATACATAAAAATCAAGCGGCACTGAAAAAAAACTACTTGACTAACTTCATTTACCAAGCTAAAATATGGTTAATTGAATTTAATTAAATTTGGTTAACTAAACTGTGGAGGTACGCGCATGGATCTTGCGGAGACATTGGATAAATTTTACCACGATGTGGCCATTCACGAGCTGCGGCTAATGAACCAAATGAAGCAATCTGCCGCCGTGTCTTACAATAGTATGCTGTATCTTGAGATAATAGCCGGCACGGAAAACTGCACGGCCAGCAGGCTTGCAAAGCTGCTGCACATATCAAAGCCCGCCGTGACGATGAAGCTGAACGAGCTCATAAAGCAGGGGCTGCTTGTGAGGACACCCAGCGCAACGGACGGGCGCGTGAAATATATATCCGTTCAACCGGGTATATTGAAAGAGTTTAAGGCATACGACGCGCTTATGTGCCGTATGGCAAAGGCGGTGGAGAATCGCTATTCTAAAGAGGAGGCCGAGCTCTTCGGCAGAATTTTAATGGACGTCGCGAAGGAGTGCGTCAAGGAGGAGTAAAAATGAGCAACATTCTCGCTAAGAAATTTACGTTTGGTTCGCTGCTTAAGTTTGCGCTACCAAACATAGTTATGATGATATTTTTCTCTATGTACACAATGGTGGATGGCGTATTCGTATCCCGCCTTATCGGCACGAGCGCGCTTTCCGCCGTTAATATAGTTTACCCGATGATTAACGTCGTGTTGGCCGTTGGTATAATGCTGGCCACAGGCGGCAGCGCAGTAATTGCAAAAAAAATGGGCGAGGGCAATACCAGCGAGGCGCGCAGCAATCTTTCGCTTATAGTGTGCGTGGGCGTGGCGGCGGGGCTCACAATAATGGCGGTGGGGCTGTCTTTCTTAAATCCGCTTCTGCGCTTTTTGGGTGCAAGCGAGGCAATATACGGCTATTGCTACGATTATGCCTTCACAATGCTGCTCTTCGCCGTACCCGCCATATTGCAAATGCTCTTCCAAACCTTCTTCGTGACGGCGGGAAAGCCCGGTCTTGGCCTTATATTAACACTGCTGGGCGGCGGCACAAATATAATATTGGACTATGTTTTCATCGGGCCTATGGGCATGGGCATAGCGGGAGCGGCACTGGCTACGGGAATTGGCTACTGCATACCCGGCTTCTTTGGGCTGTTTTACTTTCTGCTGCATAAAAAGGGCACGCTCCATTTCGGCAAGCCCCGCTTCGACGGCAGCGTAATACTGAAAAGCTGCACGAACGGCTCTTCTGAGATGGTTTCCAACCTCGCCGCGGCAGTGACCACGCTCTTGATGAATATTATAATGATGCGCTATCTTGGGGAGGACGGCGTGGCAGCCATAACGGTGATATTGTACGCGCAATTCCTTCTTATGGCGCTGTACCTCGGCTATTCGGGCGGCGTCGCGCCGGTTATAGCCTACAATTATGGTGACAAAAATACAGAGCAGCTCAAAGTTCTGCTGAAAATAAGTCTTCGGTTCATCATTATATGCTCGGCAGCCACCTTCGGTGTGTCATTTTTGGCGGCAAACGGAATAGTATCGGTATTTTCACCGCCCGGCACAAATGTGCACGAGCTGGCTGTACACGGCTTCATGCTCTTCTCGCCCGCATACCTATTTATGGGTGTGAATATATTTGCTTCCGCGTTTTTCACGGCGCTGTCAAACGGCAAGGTGTCCGCGATCATATCATTCCTGCGAACCTTCGCATTTTTGGTGGGGATGCTGCTGCTGCTCCCCTATCTCATAGGCGCGGAGGGGGTATGGCTGGCCGTTCCGTTGGCGGAGGCGGGCGCGCTCATAGTTTCGGTGATGTATTTGCGCCGTATGCGCCGCGTATACGGCTATGCCTAATAAAATTTAAAACACAAAAAAACGCGCCGTGGAGCCCACAGCGCGTTTTTTCATCACGATCAACCCGCTATGGTAACGCCTATGATGCTGCCCGCCGCGTTATAGGCGACCTGCCATATTATAGTGCCGTTTTCGTATTCGCTGGTCAAAACGACGCCCGTCACCTTGCCGAGATCCTTCACCTCCTGCACAGCGGAATCCTCGGCGGTGAACTGTTTGAAGGCGCCCAGCTCGTCCATTATGGGCTTTACGCTGGCCGTCATCTCCTCTTCGGTGGCGGCCTGCTTGGCGCTTTCGTCGAACACGTTATAAAACGCGGTGTAGTCGGCGCTGTTCAGCATTCCTATAACGTCCTTGGCCTGGCTCACCTGCTCCGCCGTCGCCTTGGCGGGCGCGCAGCCCAGCAGAAGCGCGCAGAGCAGCACGGGCATTATGGCTATTATCAATAATTTTTTCAAAAATATTTTCCTCCATTAAAAAGATAGCAATATTATATACAATAATTTACAAAACCGCAACAGCCGAAAAATACTGTTTTAATTATAGCTACGTATATTATAATAGTATCGTAATATAATAATACGAAAAGCGTGCGGGGGATTAAATGGAAGCTTTTACATCTGTACTCACGGTGGTCACCATCTGCCTAAATCTTTTTTCCATCATCGTGCTTGTTTGGGGCGTTATTGTTGCGGGCAAAGATTTTTTTCTGGCGAATTTTAAGCTGAAAAGTAGGATGGACAGATCCGTCGCACTTTTGGTTGCCAAGAACAGACTGGGCGGTTACGTGCTGCTGGGTCTTGAAATACTCATAGTTGCCGATATTATTGAATCCATACTGAAGCCCACCTTTGAGGATATACTCAAGCTGGCCGCCATAGTGGCCATTCGTACCGTTATTTCCTATTTTCTCAACAAGGAGATACGCGAGGCGGGCATAAAGAGCAGCATGATAAAGCAAGGCGACAAGCCGGAAGACTGAGTTTGATCCGCCAAAAAAACGCTCTGCACCCCACCATTTTCACATTTATACACAAACATTATATTTTCTGCAGGAAATTATATAAAAACTGTAACTTTTTTATTCGTAAAACTGTCTTACCTTCGGGACGTTCCAAAAAAACCAGAATCACAATTTCAAAGTTTTAGGTAAAGGAATAAGGGGTGAACGGTATATGCGGGCTTTGGAAGAAAGCTTTCTTAACAACTTCATAACAAAAAACGAGGCGAAAAATGGTATAATAGAAAAAGCGGATAAGAGGGATCGGAGGGATTCTATGGCTAAAATACTCATTGTTGAGGACGAAAAACCGATCAACGAGCTGATATACAGAAATCTTACGCTGGTGGGTCATGATTGCACGCAGGTATATGACGGCGACACGGCCGAAAGCGAGCTGATGTCCTGCGAATACGATCTGGCGCTGCTTGACGTCATGCTGCCCGGGCGCTCCGGCTTTGAGGTAATAGAGAGCGCCAAGAGCACGGCGGTCATATTTCTAACGGCCAAGGACGGCGTGCCGGACAGGATACGCGGGCTGAACCTGGGCGCGGATGATTATATAGTAAAGCCGTTCGATATGATAGAGCTGCTGGCGCGCATAAACGCGGTGCTGCGGCGCACATACCGGCACAACGCCACCTTCACGCTGGACGAAACGCGTGTGGATTTTGATTCCCGAAAGGTGTATTATAAGGATGAACCCGTAGAGCTTACCCCGCGCGAATACGAGCTTTTGGAAGCGCTGGTGGTAAATCGCAACATCGCTCTCTCGCGCGAAAAGCTGCTGGAGACGGTGTGGGGGTACGACTATATGGGTGACACGCGCACCATAGACGTGCACATTCAAAAGCTGCGCAAAAAGCTGGGCTGGGAAAACCGCATAGTAACGGTGTACAAGCTGGGCTACAGGCTGGAGGCAAACAAGTAAATGAAATTTTGGCACAAGACCTTCCTTGCCACGCTCGCGCTGTTTTTGATAGCCTTCGATATCGGCATATTCATGATTGCGGATATCTCCTACAAAAACAGCGTGGAAAGCGAAAAAGTGAAGGACGTGCGGGAACATTTTTTTATTTCCCGCTCGCTCATGGGTGATATAGGCACTATTTTAGCGCGCGGCGGCGAACAAAACGACGCGCTACGCGACCTGTTCAGCTCTTACGGAAAATATTATGGAAAGCAGGGCATCCGGCTGGAGATACAGCGAAACGGGCTGCCCGTTTTTTCCAATTTGGACGATATGCAGGCGGGCGCGGACGATCTGGAGCAGGTGGAGGATATGCGCAGTGTGCTGGTGGATAACGAGTCCGGCATGCTCACGCTCTACGTTTCGGGCGCGCTGGAGGGCGATCTTTCGGATTATACCGTTGTGTACGCGAAGGACCTTTCGGACATCGTTGCCGCGCAGGAACAGCTCACCGCCTCGCTTTTGGCGGCCAGCGTGGTGATATCGGCCGCGCTGGCGGTAGCGCTGTATTTCCTCCTACACCAGCTCTCAAAACCCATACGCAGCCTTATGGCCACAACAAAGCAAATCGCCGATGGCCAATACGGCGTGCGCGTCACCATACACGGCAACGACGAATTCGCACAACTGGGCGGCAGCTTCAACGATATGGCGGACGAAATAGAGGCGCAGATACAAGAGCTTGAAGAGCAATCGCAGCAAAAGCAGCAATTTATAGACAATCTGGCGCACGAGCTCAGAACGCCGCTCACCTCCATTTCAGGCTACGCGGACTACATTCAAAAGGCCGTGATATCCGAGGACGACAAAATAGTGGCGACCGACTATATAATGAACGAGAGCAACCGCCTCAAGGAGGTGGCCTATAAGCTCATGGATATGGCCGTGCTGCGCGAGACCAGCCTGGAGTTTGTGGATATAGACATATACGAAATGATAGAGACGGCCACGGCCACGGCGGTGGTCAATGCGGATAAAAAGGGCGTTTCGCTGCGCACCAACGTTAAGGACGTTAAAATAAAGGGCGACGAGATGCTGCTGCGGAGTATGATAATAAACCTTGTGGACAACGCCGTAAAGGCCTGCGAGGAGGGCGGAATAGTGCTGGTGCGCAGCTATTACGATACGGAGGGTTACGCCTGTATAAGTATAGACGATAACGGCGCGGGATTGAGCCAGGAGCAGATAGACCAGATAATGGAGCCGTTCTTCCGTGTGGACAAGGCGCGCAGCAGAGAGCAGGGCGGCGCAGGGCTGGGGCTTTCGCTGGTGCGGCAGATAGCCAAGAGCCACAACGCGGATATAAGCTATAAATCGGAGCTTGGCAAGGGCACCACGGTGACCGCGCGCTTCTTGGGCACAGCGCCGCCGAGGCCGCAAAAAAGGCGCAAAAGAGGCATAGATTTCGACAGCCTCACGCTGGACTGAGCGGGTAACGAAGTAAAGTTTGAAGGGGAGATATATGATGCAGGAAGTAAAGGTGTTTTTTCAAAAGACGTGGTGGTTTTTGCTTTTGTCGGCAGGCTTGGCAATGTTTGCTTTGAGGTGTATTGAGGTGTGATGGGCAGACGGCACAGAAGCGCGGCGCACCGTGACGGACGCGCCCTGGCTAAAAAATACGGCATATTTTTGATCAGCGCGGTCGTGGTGACGCTCTCCACAGTGTTTTTGTATACCTTCATAAGCACCGCCCGCGCGGCGGAGCGTAGCGAGCAAGAGCTCATGCAGCCGGTGGCGGAGGAAACGCCGCCCGCGCCCGCACAGCCGCCGCAGCCCACGGCGGCGCCCACGCCTATGCCCAAACCCACGGCGGCAGGACGGGTTCTCGCTCCAATTCATTCAGTGGAGCTGGCGGAGGGTAGCCTGGACCCCAATGTGGCGATAGATTACGGCTTTATGACAATGGATGAGGCGGCAGAAGAAGCTGCGTGGTTGGCGGAAAACTGGCTGGGCATAGATGTTTCAGGCGCTTTGATCAAAGCAAATCTGGCAATTGGTGATTACGGCGAAATTGTTGAGGGCACTTGGTTAATAAATATCTATTGTGCGGATAGGGAAACAAGAGTATTTGCTTCTTTTATAGCCGATAAAAGAATTGTAAGTAATTTGGAGATATATAAGGAATATTTGGACTATGCTTTTGAAGGAAAGGAATTTCCCGACGCATATCGGGAATATCGTATGGAACCGGCTTTTTTAGACAAGGAAGAATATGCGCAGGCCGTTCGTGAGTGCACAAAGGCAGCAAAGGAATTCACGCTGAAAAATATGGCGGATGAATTTGGAATAAAACAAATATACGCAAACAACGAATACCGTTACAGCGCGGACGAATACAGGGGAGGAAACCGTGTGGCCTTGGAGATAGCCCTAAACGACGGAAGTGCATTTATGCTCGAATATATTTGTAGAAAAGGCGAAGAGCCTATGCTTGTGAGAATGTACACTACGGTATATTATGATTAAATTATTTAGATTTTTAAAAGAATCTTGGGTGCCCATGGTGGCGGCCGGGGCTATCATACTCAGCGCCGTGCTGCTGGCCGCCGGCATACGCGTGGCGCGCTCTGCAGATCAAACCTATATGGAGCCCAACACCTGGGACGCCATGCCCGCCGTTGCCGCGTCCCCGCAGCAAAACGCGCAGACGGACAGCGGCTACGAGCTGCCAAACTATTTTTTGGCGTTTGATACCGCCGCGGGCATACCCTCCGCCAAGGACATAGGCGTAAATGACGCTGCCGACTCAGCAGCGTTATTGCTCACGCAGCTTTTCGGCGCACAGCTTGACGGCGAGATCTGCCACGCCTATTTTGAGACCTCCGACATGCGCGTGGACAATACCGGCCGCTGGCAGATACAGTTTGGCAGCAACACCTACGGCGCGACCCGCTACGTGGTGGGGCTGGATTCCCTGAGTGGCAAGCCCACCTCCGCCACCAAGTATATTTTCAACGAAAACCCCGAGGCCGCCATCAAGGAAGCGCAGGAGATCGCGGCGGGCGATGCGGCGGTGGATGCGGCGGTGGATGCGCTTACGCCAAACGCGGAGGACGTTGTGAGCCCGGCGGATTATACTATTTTTCGTGAGAAGGCCATAAAGAACGCAAAAGAGCTGGCGCAAGCCTACATTGCCGAGGGCGGAAGCGTGAACGAGGTCTTGTGCAGCGATATGGAATACGATATAACGGGAGCCGCAAGCTGGCAGGAAACCGGCCTCGGTTACGCTCCCGATGTAAGCGTGAAGGCGCTTTTATCGGACGGTTCCAGTATAGTTTTCGTGTATGGTACGCGCGAGGGCTTTTTGAAGGAGGTATACTTTAGCGGCGCGCAGGCCGGCGGTGAATACGGTGTGGATACGGGCGAGCTGTCCGGAATCACCGGTGCGGCCGTTGAAGCTCCGGCGACTGAGTCCGCTATGCCCGCACCCGCAATGGATATGGATGGCGAATTCGACTATGGTACGCACTGGGAAAACGCCGATTCGCCCGCGCCTTAACTAACGCCCGACGCATTAAGCGGTGTAGACCCAATACAAAACGAATTATACCTTTACGCACAATAAAACAGAACGCCCCGCGGCGTTCCGTTTTATTATAAAAGGAGAAAAAGTTTATTGGTAGCACATCATCTGCCGGTAGCGCAAGTATTATCCGGCTTGATTCTTTTTATACACCGCCCTCCCCCGCCCTAAACAATTATTTTGAATATGACCGCGGCCGCTTGTGCGGCGTCTTTTAGCATGGTATCATATTGTGTGACGGGCGGGAACATTTCCACAAAAAACAAGGGGACACGAGGTATAAGGAGCTATGCAAAGCAGTCTTTCCAGATCGAAACTACTTCTTCCGGCCACTTTCATAATGGCGTTTTTGTTGGGCTACTATATAGCCACATACCAGTATTCGCTGCTTGGAATGGCGGCCGATTTTTCGCTGAGCAACTCTCAGATCGGTATACTGGTGGGGCTGAATTACGGCGCTCACATGTTCATTCCCGTGCTTTTCGGTATTCTGGCCGATCGCTTCGGCAAAAAGCCCTTCTTGATAGCGGGCTGCGGCTTGCTGCTCTGCGGCGTGGCGCTTATGTTCGCGGCAGACGGATACGCCTCCATGATAGGTATAACCTTCATCGCCGGCTCCGGCTTCGGCGCGATGCAAACGCTGTACCTTTCCATGCTTGCCGATACCTATCCTCACAACGTAACCAGATACACAAATTTTGCGCAGACAGTTTTTGGGCTGGGCGCTTTTTTAGGGCCGCTGTTTGCCGCCGGGCTGGTGGAACAGGGCTGGACGTGGCGGCAGTCTTTCACGCCCATAATGCTTTTCCTTGTCGCGGTGATTGTGATGGTGGTGTTCACCAAGGCGGGCGAGAAGCGCGTGGCCGATACTGAGCGCGGCAAGGGCGCGGCGGCCGTTTTCAAATCGCCCCTGTTTTACATTATACTGATCTGGATGGTTACATATATGGGCATAGAAATGCCCACCTCCTCCTTCGCCGACGCATTTTTTGTGCGACAGCTCTCCGCGCCCGAATTTTCTGCGCTGGCGCTTTCGCTGTACTGGATAATGATGGTGCCCTCGCGTATGATGATGGGCTTCGTGAAAAGCAATCATTTGCGGCTGATAGCCATATTCAGCGTTGGCGTGGTGATATGCGCGGCGGGCATAGGCTGGAGCCAAAACTATATACTGTCTATGGTGCTGTTTGCCGCCGCCGGCTTCTTTTGCGGGCCGATATGGCCCACCATATTTGCCTGCTCGCAAAAGGCTTTTCCGCACGCCACGGGCACGGTGGGCAGCTTTTGCACGGCTTTCGGCGGGCTGGGCGGCTTTATGTTCCCCGCCATATTCGGAGCGCTTTCGGACGGCGCTTCCCTGACAGCAGTATATTTCGCCATTGCGGGCGTGGCGGCGCTCTGCTTCATTTTTACGCTCGTTACAAAGCGCAGTATGCGCAAAGCCAGCGTGGAATGATTTTACGCGCCGCGTAACAAAGTGTTTGCAAAAGTGGTTGTTTTGTATTAAAATTGAATGCGTGACGCGCTATGGACGATGCGCGGCGCAGTATTGTTCCCGTAGCTCAGCAGGATAGAGCGTTCGCCTCCTAAGAGGCGGACAGTTCATCTCCTATATTGTATAGGATGAGCGATAAATGAATAAATATTACACAGGTTCCCGTAGCTCAGCAGGATAGAGCGTTCGCCTCCTAAGCGAAAGGCCCCGCGT
>CAYXFB010000006.1:0-61218 GCA_964464145.1 uncultured Christensenella sp. | reverse complement strand
TATCAGGCCCTTACAGGGCCAGTGCAAGCCACCAGCTTAGCTGGTGGTCTTGACTGATACAATTACATATTGACAACTGTGTATATCAGATATAAACTGTGCATTAACAACATATACAGTTGCGAGGGACAGACCTTGGATATAATAATTTCAAACAACAGCGAGGTGCCAATATACAGGCAGCTAAAGGAACAGATAAAAGAAGCGGTGCTTTCCGGAAGTTTGCGTGAGGGGGATATATTGCCCTCCATACGCAGCCTGGCTAACGAAACGCGCGTGAGCGTGCTTACAACCCGCCGCGCCTATGAGGAACTGGAGCAGGAGGGTTTCATAAAGACGGTGCACGGCAAGGGCTCCTTCGTGGCCTCCAAAAGTGTGGATTTTCTGCGTGAGGCCAGGCTAAAAGAGGTGGAGCAAAAGCTTACCGAGGCTTACGAAGCCGGCCGGACAGTGGGCGTTACCAAAGGCGAGATGCACGACATGATGGACATATTGTACGAAGGTGGGGATGAGTGAATATGTATGCTGTAAAAACCGAGAAATTGAGTAAACGCTTTGGCGGTAAAGAGGTTGTAAAGGGTGTGGACATCGCTTTGGAGGAGGGCTGCATAACCGGGTTCATAGGCAAAAACGGCGCAGGAAAGACCACAACTATAAAAATGATATTGGGGCTGACGAGGCCGGATGGCGGCAGTGTGGAGATATTCGGCGAACATTTGGCGAAAAACGAACGCGGCATAAAGGACAGGCTGGGCGTGGTGCTGGATCAGGGTTATCTCTATGAGGACTTGAGCATATGCGATATGAAGCGCGTTATAGCGCCCGCCTATTCACGCTGGAGCGAGGAGGCCTTTGCCGCCTATATGACAAAGTTTGGGTTGGAGGGCAAAAAGAAGGTAAAGGAGCTTTCCAAGGGCATGAAAATGAAGCTGGCTCTCGCTTTTGCGCTCTCACACGATGCCGATATGCTGATAATGGACGAGCCGACCTCTGGCCTCGATCCGGTGATAAGACGGGAGCTGCTGGATATGCTGCGCGAATATATGGAGGATGAGGGAAAGACGGTTTTTTTCTCCACGCACATAACGGCCGATCTGGATAAGGCGGCGGACAGGATAGTGCTTATAGACAACGGAAGCGTGATCTTTCAGGAGGACAAGGACATATTGCTGGACTCTCATAGACTGGTGCAGGGCAGCAAATCCGAGCTTACAAGCGACGTGTGTTCCATGTTTATTTCGCTGGAGGAACGCGGCTTTGGATTTGAGGGAATGACCGCCCGCGCTAATGAGCTGCGCGGAACGTTAGAGCGCGCCGAATACGCCAAGCCAACCGTGGAAGATATTATGCTTGCCTATACTGCGGGAGGTGGCGGGCAATGATAGCCGCGTTAGTTAGGAAAGATATGCTGTTGCTTGTACGCAACAAATTCATGACGACGGTTTTGATGCTGCTTTTTTTGCTTGTGATAATCGGCATAAATATGGGTGTGATGGCCTACTACATGGTGCTGCTGGGCGGTATATGGCAGTTTTTGATGGTTACCTCCACCGTGGAAAAGAAGTCGGGCGCGGCGGCGCTGCTGGCCACAACGCCATACACCTGCGCTAGGGTAGTGAGCGGCCGATATATGAGCGCGCTGCTGCTTTACGCGCTGCTGACGCTGGCTTATTGCGCAGTATCGCTCGTTTCGCTGGTGTTCCCGGATGTATTGCCTCCGCTTACGCCACACAGTGCGGCTGGCGGCTTTTTGGCGGCGGCGCTGTTCATCGCCATAACACTGCCGCTGTACATGAAGTTTTCGGAGCTGACGCTGCGCCTGATATCGCTGTCTCTTATACTGGGTGGCGGATCGGTTCTGTGGGTTGTTCGTGAGGCGCTGCAGGCCTTTGTGTCAGTTCTTTCAACTTCGCTGTTTGTGGGCATCTGTCTGGGTGGGGGCGTTGTCTCACTTCTGATATCCCGCGCCGTTGCGGTGGCGCTAATGAAGAAAGCGGAGTATTGATATGGTTGGTAAGCTGGTGGGCGCGGGCTTTATAATAATGCGAAAAAGCCTATTTATATACATGCTGCTTTGCGCCGCGCTGTTTGCGCTGCTAGGCATTGCTATGAACAATATGGGGCAGGGAAGTATGGCCGCTATAGTATCCGGCGTACTGGGCGCGTATTTTTTGATAAATTCCATGTTTGAGGCGGGACACAAATACGATGAGCCGGTGCTGCTGCTCACAATGCCCTACACACGGGGCGACGTGATATCCGGACGCTTCGCCCTTTTCCTTGCGGGCATGGGCATTTTGCAAGCATTGCTGTTCGCCGTGGCCGCGCTGCTTTCCGCCCTGGGCGTATATAGCCTAAGGCTGTGGCTTAGCGGGCTGTGCGCCGCGCTGGCTTCGGGTTTCATAATGGCGGCGGTGATGATACCAATTTTTGTTAAATGGGGCTATGTGGCGGGACGAAATGTGCAGCTTGCCGCCATAATGATAATTGCCGTGATATGGCTGCTGCTGGTAAAAAGCGGCGCTAAAATAAGCGGTATACCCTTGCCGCTGCTGCCGGTCGTGGGGGCGGCGGGTATGGTGCTTTCATACATAGTATCCCTTAAAATAATGAGATCAAAACAGATTTAAACCATCACGGTGAAATAATAAACGATGACCAGCGCCATTATGTGCGCGGGGTAGAATATGTAAAATCCCCACTTTGACCAAAAATTTTTCACGCCCCGCCTGCCGTTGTATTTTGAAAGCAGCACAAGCGGTATAAAAAGTCCGAAGCGATAGAGATTTTCTGTTATGGTAACTATGTTGAAATCCTGCCCGGTGAAAATATATCTTATGGCGGGCGAAATTATGGGCATCAGATTTAACGCGATAACAAGAAAATAGGCAAAAGCCTGCTTTTTGAAGTCACCGTAAAAATAATCGAAGGCCAATATCATTATAATTCCGAGGTAATACCAGTCTGCCGGCACGGATAAAAAGAACACCGCCGCTATTATGATATATTTCAGAAGCGCGTTTTTTATTTCGTGAAGCGCCCGCAGTGCTACGAGCCCCAAAAAGAGAGTGTATATAACGTCGAAGCTGGCAAAGGTGCCGGGCGTGGGCAGCGCCTGTTTCGTCATCAGAAAATAGGGAAGATAGCTTATTATTGCGAATATGCTCAGCCGCAGCATATAACGGTTCACGTTGTGCGTGTGGCGGTAGCCCTCGGCCAGCAGGTAAAACATCACAGGCCCGGTTGTGCGGCCTATTGCGCGGCAAATGGTATATTCGGCGCTGCCGGGCACAAGAAAAAGATGCGCATAGTGATCCAAAAACATGGCAACTATGGCTATCAGCTTTAGCATATTGCCGGTCAGCCCGCCGCTTTTTTCGTATGCATTTCCATTTACAAATACATTATCCGTCATATGATAGATTATATAGCCTGCGGCGCGTAAAATCAATTTGCCAAAAAAAATACGCCGTATCACGGCGAAATGATCTGTATATCGTCTGCCCTGCCCACCGGGGCGTTCACTCAACGTCCCGGCGGGGTAGCAGTAATGGTATAAATTTGCGGCAGTGCTTATATCCGCAACTCTTACATTATATATATAACCAAGGTGAGTCAAGAATAACAAGTTTTGGTTACATTTTGCGAAATGTTTCAGACTAAAAATTTAATACTTAAATTGAAAAAATGTGGTATATTAATATAGTATAATATGCACAGGAGGTGCTGACATGTATGATCTTATAATTGCGGGTGCCGGCCCGGCCGGGCTTACCGCCGCCATATACGCAGCAAGGGGCGGGCTTGACGTGCTTTTGATAGAGCGTGCCTTCGCGGGCGGGCAGATGGCAACGAGCAGCACAATAGAAAATTACCCCGGGTTCCAAGAAGAGCTGGCGGGCGCTACTCTGGCCAACGATATGAGATTGCAAACGCTCAAAATGGGCGCGAAAATAGTAAACGAAGAAATAAAATCCTTTGAACTTTCTGAAGACGTAAAAAAGATAACAACTGTAAAAAATACATACGAAGCCAAAACGGTGATACTGGCAATGGGCGCGGTGCCGCGCAAGCTTGGCATAGAGGGCGAAACGAAGCTGGTTGGCTCGGGAATATCGTATTGCGCCACCTGCGACGGCGCTTTTTTCCGTGGTGCGGACGTGGCCGTTATAGGCGGCGGCAACACGGGCGTGGAGGACGCGCTCTACCTCGCAAAGTTTTGCAATAAAGTTTATGTGGTGCACCGCCGCGATCAATTTCGCGCGCAGATGGCGCTGGTGGAAAAAATGCGCGAGGTGAAAAACGTGGAGGTGATGACGCCCTACCTGCCTGTTGCGGTGAAGGGTGAATTTGCCGTGGAATCGCTCGTTGTGGAGCCTGCGGGCGGGGGCGAGCACAAAACACTTGCCGTGCGCGGCGTGTTTTTCGCGGTGGGAAGAATACCCACGACCGAGATGATAAAAGGCCAGATAGATATGGACGCGGAGGGCTATATAATTTCCGACGAAAACTGTGGCACAAATATACCCGGCGTTTTCTGCGCGGGAGATATCCGCGTGAAACGGCTGCGGCAGATAGTTACGGCGGCGGCGGATGGTGCCTGCGCTGCAACGGCGGCGGAAAGCTATCTATACGAATGTAAATAAAGGCAATACGCGTTTTTTTGATGGGGTAGCGGTATAAAAATTATTTTAGGAGACTTGAATGGCTAGAATGTTTGGAACGGACGGCGTGAGGGGAGTTGCCAATTTGAAGCTGGACCCGAAGCTCGCATACGAGCTGGGGCGGGCGGGCGCATACAGCCTCACAAACGCCGTGCACAAAGCGAAGATATTGATCGGCAGGGACACGCGCGCCTCGGGCGATATGCTGGAGAGCGCGATGGTGGCGGGCATCTGCTCCGCCGGAGCGGTGGCCGTGGTGGCCGCGACGCCGCTTCCCACCTCGGCTGTTGCCTACCTCACGCGGGAGATGGGCTATGACGCGGGCGTGGTGATATCAGCCTCGCACAATTCGGTGGAATACAACGGCATAAAGTTTTTCAATTCAAACGGCTACAAGCTGGCGGACGAAATTGAGGACAGAATAGAAGCCATAATCAAAAACGACTGCGCGGAGGTGCCCACACCCACGGGAATAGACGTGGGCAGGCGCATTCACATGAAAAAAGCGGCGCAGGAATATATAGACTACATAGTGAGCGTGGGTCAGGAAAACCTAAACGGCATAAAGGTGGTGCTGGACTGCGCGAACGGAGCGGCCAGCGAGGTGGCGCCCTGGGTGTTCAAGCTGCTTGGTGCCGAGGTGATACCCTACTATAACATGCCAGACGGCAACAACATAAACGACAATTGCGGTTCCACCTATCCGGATCAGCTTTCGCGGCTGGTGCCGGAGCTGGGCGCGGACGTTGGCCTCGCCTTTGACGGCGACGCGGACAGGCTCATAGCCGTTGACGAGCATGGCAACGTGGTGGATGGCGACAAAATAATGTCCATCTGCGCCATGGATATGAAAAAGAGCGGACGGCTCAAGAAGGATACGCTGGTGGCGACCGTAATGAGCAACATGGGCATGGAGGTCACGCTCAAAAACAACGGCGTGAGATTGCTAAGAACGGACGTGGGCGACCGCTACGTGCTGGAGCGCATGCTGGCGGAGGGCCACAACCTGGGCGGAGAGCAGTCTGGCCACATAATTTTCCTGGATGAAAACACAACGGGCGACGGCATACTTTCGGGCATGCACCTGCTTTCCATAATGAAGCGGGAGGAAAAACAGCTTTCGCGTCTCGCCAAAAAGGTGGATATATACCCGCAGGTGCTTGTGAACGCCAAGGTGGACGAGTCCAAAAAGCACGGCTACGCGGACGACAGCGAGATACAAAAGGCCATAGGCGAGCTGGAAGGCCGCTTTGCGGGCGAGGGGCGCGTGCTGATACGCACCTCGGGCACGGAGCCGCTTGTGCGCGTCATGATAGAGGGCAAGGACAAGGAAGAGATCGCCAAGCTGGCGGTGGACATGGCGACGCTCATAGAGAAGCGTCTAAAATAATCGTATCAAACAATCTCCCGCGGCTTATGCCGTGGGAGATGTAATATTTTTGCAAAATCATATGTATTGTCAAAAGGGGACAAAGAATTTTCTCTACCATCGAAAGGAGTTTTTATGTGCGGAATAGTTGGCTATATCGGTGAACGCGACGTAGTGCCCGTTCTTATCGGCGGGCTCAAGAAGCTGGAATACAGGGGGTATGACAGCGCTGGGGTGGCCTTTTTGGACGGCGAATCGAAAATGCACATCATAAAGGAAAAGGGCAGGCTGGCCGAGCTTGAAAAGCTGGCGGAAGGCAAGGGCGCGGGCTGCAAAATGGGCATAGGCCATACGCGCTGGGCAACGCACGGCGAGCCCAACAACGTGAACGCGCATCCGCATACCAGCGCCTGCGGCGATCTGGCCATAGTGCACAACGGCATAATAGAAAACTACATACAGCTTAGGGAATGGCTGCAAAAGAAGGGCATAAATTTCGTATCCGAAACGGATACAGAAGTAATTGCCCACCTTATAAACTACTATCTGGACGGCGATTTGAAGCAGGCCGTGCATCAGGCCATAGCGCGCCTTGAGGGCAGCTACGCTCTGGGTGTCATATGCGAAGAGTTCCCGGACGAAATAATCGCCGTGCGTAAGGACAGCCCGCTGGTGGTGGGGCTTGGGCAGGGCGAAAACCTTATAGCCTCCGATATTCCCGCGCTGCTGGAATATACGAAGGACGTATATTTTTTGAACGACAGAGAGCTGGCCGTTATACGCAAGGATAAAGTGAAGCTGTACGATAATTATCTCAATCGTGTGGAGCGC
Organism: uncultured Christensenella sp.; assembly: GCA_964464145.1. GTDB lineage: Bacteria > Bacillota > Clostridia > Christensenellales > Christensenellaceae > UBA5399. Next base: position 54,354 of record CAYXFB010000006.1, on the reverse strand, counting down.
GAGCCCTTCCATGTGGACTGGGATATCTCGCAGGCGGAAAAAGCGGGCTACGAGCATTTCATGATAAAGGAGATAGAGGAGCAGCCCCAGGCGCTGGCCGATACGCTCAATCCGCGCGTGAAGGATGGCATGATAGATTTTTCCGAGATAAATCTGGACGATGAAAAGCTGCGCGACATAAAGCGCATACTAATAATAGCCTGCGGTACGGCCTACCACGCCTCATACATTGGCAAGTACATAATGGAATATTACGCGCGCGTGCCCGTGGATGTGGAGATCGCCTCCGAATTTCGCTATAAAAAGCCCATAATAGACGAGAGCTATTTCGTTATAGTGGTGAGCCAGTCGGGCGAGACGGCGGATACCATCGCCGCTCTCAGAGAAGCGCAGAAGGGCGGTGCCTTCGTGCTGGCCATATGCAATGTGGTGGGCTCCACAATTTCGCGCGAGGCGGACGCGGTGCTTTATACCCGTGCGGGCCCGGAGATAGCGGTGGCCTCCACAAAGGCGTACACCACGCAGCTTATGTGCCTTTACATGCTCTGCTTAAAGGCGGCGCACGCGCGCGGCGAGGTGAGCGAAGCGGAGTACAAGGAATATGTAGCGGAGCTGCAAAATGTGCCTGCCAATGTGGAAAAGGTGCTGAGCCAGAAGAGCGAGCTGCAAAAGTACGCGGCGCGCCACTTTATGGAGCACAGCGTTTTCTACATAGGCCGCGGGCTGGATTACGCGCTTGCCATGGAGGGTTCGCTCAAGCTAAAGGAGATAAGCTACATACACTCTGAAGCCTACGCGGCGGGCGAGCTGAAGCACGGCACAATAGCGCTGATAGAGCAGGGCACGCTGGTGACTGCCATATTGACGCAGGGCGCGCTTTTCGATAAGTGCGTCAGCAATGTGAAGGAGGTAACCTCGCGCGGCGGGCTGGTGCTGGCCGTTACGCAGGAAAAATATGTGGACAAGGTAGGTCACTTCGCAGATCAGGTGGTGACAGTGCCCGATACTATAGACTTTATCGCACCCATTTCGGCAATTGTGCCCATGCAGATATTTGCGTACTACATGTCTGTGCAAAAGGGCTGCGATGTGGACAAACCGCGTAACCTCGCCAAGAGCGTTACGGTGGAATAATACTATTTCCATTTAAAAACATTTATGTTTTTATAGCGCGTTAGCGCGTTTGGAATTGCATGAGACGTAGCCGCATAGCGGCACTGCGCAATTTTGCGCAGTATTTCAAATTAAAGATTTTAATTTGAAATTAGTATTAGGAGGATTTATAATGACTATAGACAGCAAAACGGCGGAGCTGGCGGCCATAGTAAACGCGGCGCAGGCAATGTGCGCTGCGGCGCGCACCGCGCCCAAAACGAAGGGCATAGACACAATTGAAACGCTGGTTCTGACGGACGAAGAGGTTTTTGAGCTGGCGAACGATATGGAGCGGCTGGGAGAGGAGCTGGGCTACGGCTTTTTCCTGCGCGACGCTGAAAACGTACGCTTTAGCGGCGCGGTGGTGCTGATTGGCTGCCGCTACCAAAGCAACGGTCTGGGCGAGGCGTGCAGCTTTTGCGGCTTCAAGGGCTGCGCGGGCTGCACTGCGGCGGGCGGCGTGTGCGTGTTCAACCCCATGGATCTGGGCATAGCGGTGGGCTCTGCCGTATCGCTTGCGGCCGATCTTAGGATGGACAACCGCGTGATGTTCTCGGTAGGCAAGGCGGCCATGCTTACGGGCATATTGAGCGAGGATGTGAAGTGCGCGGTGGGTATACCGCTTAGCGCCACGGGCAAATCGCCCTTCTTCGACCGCAAGCCCAAACAGCCGTAACGGCTTGCAATTGGGTCGCGGCGGTGCTATACTTTAACGAAAGTACGAGACCCAAGGGGGAGTCTATACGGTTCCCAATATAAAAACGTATAACGTTTTTATAAAAATTGGTATAATAAAAATGAATAATTGAACGGGGAGCCTATACGGTGGGCTGAGAGGAAGCGGTGCAGCTTCGACCCTTAGAACCTGATGTGGGTAATGCCAACGTAGGAATTCAAGTAAAGCGGGATTTTTTCAAGGGAGCGTCCAATCGGGTGCTCTCTTTTGTTATATGGAGGCGGTTTTTTGGCAATAGACAGGGAAAAAATGCTGCTGTACGCCGTTACGCATAATGCGGGCGCGGCGGAGGTGGAGGCGGCGATAAAAGGCGGGGCGACGCTGGTGCAGTTTCGCGAAAAGCGGCTTGTGGGCGCGGAGCTTTTATCGGCGGCGAAAAGCGTGAGGTGCGTGTGCGAAAAGTATGGCGTGCCGCTTATAATAAACGACGACGCACGGCTGGCCATAGCCTGCGGCGCGGACGGCGTGCACCTTGGCCAGGGCGATATGCCCGCCGCTGAGGCGAAAAAGCTGCTTTGCGGCCGCATAATAGGCGTTACGGCGCGCAGTGTGGAGCTTGCTAAAAAGGCGCAGGCGGACGGTGCGGACTACATTGGCGCGGGCGCGGTGTTCGGCACGGCCACCAAGGCGGACGCGGTGCCGCTCCCCCATGCGGAGCTAAAGCGAATATGCGCGGCGGTGGATATACCAGTGGTGGCGATAGGCGGCATAGACGCGCTCAACATATCGCGGCTTGCGGGCTGCGGAATGGCGGGCTTTGCCGTGGTCTCCGCCATATTCGGGGCGGAGGACATAACCGCGGCCACAAGGGAGCTTCGCGGGCTGGCGGAGCGCACACTGGGGGGCGGAGTATGAGAAAAAAGGTGCTTACAATAGCGGGCAGCGATTGCAGCGGCGGCGCGGGCATACAGGCGGATATAAAGACCATCACGGCACACGGCATGTACGCAATGAGCGCCATAACGGCGCTTACCGCGCAAAACACGCTGGGCGTTATGGGCATAATGGAGGTGCCGCCGGAGTTTTTGCGTAAGCAGCTGGACGCGATATTTACCGATATACCGCCGGACGCGGTGAAGATAGGCATGGCGGCAAGTGCGGGGCTTATAGAGCAGATAGCGGCTTCGCTAAAAGAGCATTCCGCAAGGAACGTGGTGGTAGACCCTGTAATGGTGTCCACCAGCGGCAGTAGGCTGCTAAAGGAGGACGCGGTGCTCGCGCTTGAGGCGCTGTTGCCGCTGGCCACGCTTATAACGCCAAACATACCGGAGGCGGAGGCGCTGTGCGGTTTTAGGCTGGAGCGCGCGGCGGATATGGAGCGCGCGGCAGGGCTGCTGGCCGAAAAATTCGGCTGCGCGGCGCTTATAAAGGGGGGCCACAGCCTTAACGAGGCAAGCGACGTATTGTGTGAAGCGGGCGCGATAAAATGGATATCGGGCGAGCGTGTGGAAAATCCCAACACGCACGGCACGGGCTGCACGCTCTCCTCCGCGATAGCCTGCGCTCTTGCGGCGGGCATGGATATGGAACATAGCGTGCGTTCGGCAAAGGCCTACCTCACGGGCGCGCTTTTGGCCGGGCTCGATCTGGGGCGGGGCAGCGGGCCGGTGGATCACTGCTTTGATATAGAAGAAAAAATTTTTGAATAAACAGGAGGATATAAAATGGCGTATACAACACAGATGGACGCGGCGCGGCAGGGCGTTTTGACAAAGGAACTGCTGGCGGTGGCGGCGGAGGAAAAAATAGAGGCCGAAGCGCTTAGAGAGCTGGTTGCAAAGGGGCAGGTGGCGATTCCCGTAAACAAAAACCACGTTTGCATAAAGCCAAGCGGCATAGGCAGCGCGCTAAAGACCAAGATAAACGTGAACCTCGGAACCTCGCGCGATTGCCTTGACCTTGACGTGGAGATGGAAAAGGTGATGAGCGCGGTTGAAATGGGCGCGGAGGCCATAATGGATCTTTCGTCCTACGGCGATACGCAGACCTTCCGGCGCAAGCTTACCGCAGAATGCCCCGCCGTGATAGGCACGGTGCCCATCTATGACGCGGTGGTATATTACAACAAGGCGCTAAAGGACATAACGGCGCGCGAATGGCTGGACGTATTCAAAATGCACGCGGAGGACGGCGTGGATTTCATGACAATACACTGCGGGCTCAATCTGCACACTGCCGAACGTTTTAAAGCTTGCAAACGCCACACGAACATAGTTTCGCGCGGGGGAAGCATAATGTTCGCCTGGATGATGATAACGGGCAACGAAAACCCGTTCTACGAATATTATGATGAGATACTGGACATCTGCCGCGAATATGACGTTACGCTGAGCTTGGGCGACGCCTGCCGGCCGGGCAGCATAGCGGACGCGGGCGATATTTCGCAGATAGAGGAGCTGGTGACGCTGGGCGAGCTAACCATGCGCGCCTGGGAAAAGGATGTGCAGGTCATGATAGAAGGCCCCGGCCACATGCCGCTAAACCAGATAAAGGCCAACATGGAGATCCAAAAGACCATATGCAAGGGCGCGCCCTTCTATGTGTTGGGGCCGCTGGTTACGGACGTTGCGCCCGGCTACGACCATATAACCTCCGCAATAGGCGGGGCGATAGCGGCAACCTACGGCGCGAGCTTCCTCTGCTACGTTACTCCGGCGGAGCACTTGCGCCTGCCCACTGTGGAGGACGTAAAAGAAGGCATTATAGCCGCCAAGATAGCGGCGCACGCTGCCGACCTTGCCAAGGGCAATGCGGACGCTTGGGCGTGGGACTATGAAATGAGCGCGGCGCGACGGGATTTGGATTGGAAAAAGCAGGCGGAGCTGGCCATAGACGGCGGCGTTAAGTCGGTGCAATATCGCGGTGAATCCACGCCCGAAAATGAGGACACCTGCACGATGTGCGGCAAAATGTGCGCCATGCGCAACGTAAACAAGGTGTTGCGTGGCGAAGATGTGGACATAATGGATTGATGTTATGACGAAGATAAACGGAAAAAATGTGGACGCGAAAGGCGTTTCGGTGGAAAAATATCTGCTGGACGCGGGCTACGATATAAACCACGTGGCGGTGGAGATGAACGGCAATATTCTGCCCAAGGCAAAGTACGCGCAAACCAGTATTTCGGAAAGCGATACGCTTGAGGTGGTGGGCTTCGTGGGCGGGGGCTGAGCGATGGAAATAACGTTGAACGGCAAGCCCACCCTAACAGAAGCAAAAACGCTGCACGAGCTGCGGCGCGAATACCCGAACGCGGAGGTGGCCATAATAAACGGCTACCAAACGGAGGAGGACGAAGCGCTAAAAGCGGGAGATTCGGTTGTGCTAATAAAAAAAGGCGAGCTGCCGCCAAGAGACGCGCTGGAGGCCATGCTGTGCGCGCGGCACACGCCGGGCGTGCACGAGCGGGTGAAGGCGGCGCGCGTGGCCGTGGCCGGTCTGGGTGGCCTGGGCTCCAACATAGCGCTTAGTCTGGCGCGCACGGGCGTGGGCTGCCTGCATCTCATAGATTTTGACGTGGTGGAGCCAAGCAACCTTAACCGCCAGCAGTACGCGATACGTCATTTGGGCATGCCCAAGGCGGAGGCGCTAAGCGCGCAGATCGCCGAGATAAATCCGTTCGTGCGCGTTATAGCGGAGCAGATCCGGTTAACGGAGCAAAACGTGGCGCAGGTGTTGGCGGAGGACGGCGTTGTGTGCGAAGCCTTCGATTCGCCGCAGGCCAAGGCTATGCTTGCCAATACGCTGATGGAAAAATGCCCGCAAAAGTACATCGTGGCGGCTTCGGGCATGGCGGGTTACGGAAGCGCAAACGCCATAACCACGCGCAAAGTTATGGGCAGGCTGTACATTTGCGGAGACGGGCAGACGGCCGCGCAGCCCGGCCGCGGGCTGATGGCGCCGCGCGTTGCGGTGTGCGCCGGGCATCAGGCGAATATGGCGCTGCGGATATTGCTGGGCGAAACGGATGTGTGAAGGAGATATTATGGAAAGAGATATACTGAATATAGGTGGGCACGAATTTACCTCACGCTTTATACTGGGCTCCGGCAAATACTCGCTGAAGCTGGTGGAGGCCGCCGTAAAAAACGCGGGCGCGCAAATAATAACGCTGGCGCTGAGGCGCGCCAACACAGAGGTGGAAAACATACTGGATTATATTCCCAAGGGCGTGACGCTGCTGCCCAACACATCGGGCGCGAGAAACGCGGACGAGGCGGTGAGAATAGCCAGACTGGCGCGCGAGGTGGGCTGCGGAGATTTCGTTAAAATAGAGGTGATACACGATTCGAAATATCTGCTGCCCGATAATTACGAGACGACAAAGGCCACGGAGGTACTGGCAAAGGAGGGTTTTATAGTGATGCCCTACATGTACCCCGACCTCAACGCGGCGCGTGATATGAAAAACGCGGGCGCGGCTTCCATAATGCCGCTGGGCGCGCCCATAGGCTCTAACAAGGGCATATGCACGCGGGATTTCATAAAGATATTGATAGAGGAAATAGACCTGCCCATAATAGTGGATGCGGGCATAGGGCGGCCTTCGCAGGCCTGCGAGGCTATGGAGATGGGCGCGGCGGCCGTTATGTGCAACACGGCCATAGCAACGGCGGGGGATATCCCCGCTATGGCGGAGGCCTTCAAAAAGGCCATAGAGGCGGGCAGGGCGGCCTATCTATCCGGCCTTGGGCGCGTGATCGACGGGGCGAGCGCCAGCTCTCCGCTTACCGGATTTTTGCAGGACTGATGCAGTACAAAGGAGTAAAGATGAGCAGAACAGACCATATGGCATATATGCCGGGCATGGAAAAAATAGATTCGGATATAATGCAAAAGGTGCTTGACGGCATGGGCGCTTATGACCCCGCAGCCTATACGGCGGAGCGGGTAAAGGCCGCGCTGGAGGAGGAAAGCCTGTCTACGGAAGGGTTTGCCGCGCTGCTTTCGCCTGCGGCGGAGGGCTTTTTAGAGCAGATGGCGCAGCGCGCCAAGCGTGAGACGAAGCGCTATTTCGGCAATTCCATATACCTTTTCACGCCGCTCTATCTGGCGAACTACTGCGAAAATATGTGCGTATACTGCGGCTTCAACGCCAAAAACGACATACACCGCGCAAGGCTTTCGGAAGCGGAGATGGAGCGCGAAATGAAGGCCATTGCGGCGAGCGGGCTGGAGGAGATTTTGCTGCTGACGGGCGAAAGCTCAAAGATGTCCGATGTGAAATACATAGGCGCGGCGTGCAGGATCGCGCGGAAATATTTCAAGCTGGTGGGGCTGGAGGTGTACCCCATGAACGCCTCGGATTACGCCTATTTGCGCGAGAGCGGCGCGGATTATGTGACGGTTTTTCAAGAGACCTACGATCCGGTAAAATATGAAAAACTGCATCCGGGCGGGCACAAGCGGGTGTTCCCCTACCGCTTCAACGCGCAGGAGCGCGCCATAATGGGCGGTATGCGCGGCGTGGGCTTCGCGGCGCTGCTGGGGCTGAACGATTTTCGCAAGGACGCGTACGCCACCGGCCTTCACGCCGCGCTGGTGCAGCGCAAATATTCGCATGCGGAGATAGCGATTTCCTGCCCGAGGCTGCGACCCATAATAAATAACGACAAAATAAACCCGAAGGACGTGCACGAGCGGCAGCTTTTGCAGGTGATAACGGCATACCGCCTGCTGCTGCCCTTTGCCAACATCACCATTTCCAGCAGGGAAAGCGCGCGGTTTAGGGACAACGTGGTGAACATAGCCGCCACTAAGATATCCGCCGGGGTGGACGTGGGAATAGGCGGCCACACGGGCGAGGCGCGGGGGGACGAGCAGTTCGAGATAAACGATGGGCGCAGCGTGAGCGAGATATTCGCCATGCTGAAGGAAAACGGCCTGCAACCCGTTATGAGCGAGTATATATATGTTTGAGATATTGGCGGTGACCAGCCGGAAGCTGTGCGAGGGGGATTTTTTAGCGCAGCTGAAAAAAATATCGAAGGCGGGCGTATCGTCTGTGATATTGCGCGAGAAGGATCTGTCGCCGGGCGAATACGCGGCGCTGGCGCGTGAGGCCGCCGCCATATGCGAGGCGGCGGGCTCGGTATTCACGCCGCATTTTTTTGCGGACACTGCGCGGGAGCTGGGCTTAGGGCGCATACACCTGCCGCTGCGTGTGCTGGAGGAGCGGCATGAGCTTCGCAAGGAATTTGACGTTATAGGCGTATCCGTACATTCTGTGGAGCAGGCGTGTTCCGCCGCCGCGCTGGGTGCGGATTACCTAACAGCCGGCCACGTTTTTGCCACCGATTGCAAGAAGGACGCGCCGCCGCGCGGTGTGGATTGGCTGCGCGAGGTGTGCGGTTGCGTGGAAATCCCCGTCTATGCCATTGGCGGTATAGGCGCGCAAAACATCGGCGCCGTGAGGGATGCGGGCGCGGCAGGCGCTTGCGTGATGTCGGCATTTATGCGGGGAGAACCGCGAGAGCTGGTTTGCTCGTTAATAAAAACGTTGGAATAGAATTTGCGTTTTGTTATGGGAGTTTCGCTTATGAGAAGCTTATTTTTTTATTCTAAGAGCGCAAATTCCGCGTAAGCTCTGCCACAAACTCTGTGGTCGGGCTTTTTTCTATGTTCTCAGGCGAACCCAGCTGCTCTATATTGCCCTCGTGCATTACCAACACGCGACCGCCAAGTTTAAGCGCCTCGCGTATATCGTGCGTTATGAAAACAATTGTCACGTCAAGCTCGTGGTGAATGCGCGCGATCTCGCCTTGCAGCATGTGGCGGGTGATCTCGTCCACCGCGCCGAAGGGCTCGTCCATAAGCAGTATGCGTGGAGAGGCCGCCAGTGCCCGTGCTATGCCCACGCGCTGCTGCTGCCCGCCCGAAAGCTCTGCGGGGTAGCGCTCCAAAAGCTCGCTTTCAAGCCCCACAACATCCATAAGCCGCTCCACGGCGCGCTTTGTGCGCTGCTTGTCCTGTCCGTTCAGCAGGCTGGGTACGTAGGCGATGTTTTTGCGCACGTTCATGTGCGGAAAGAGCCCCACGCCCTGTATGGAATAGCCAATGTTGCGGCGCAGCGCTATAAGGTCGGTATTGGCGGTGTTTGCGCCGTCCACCGTCACGCTGCCGGAATCGGGCAGCAGCAGGCCGTTTATGAGCTTGAGCATGGTTGTCTTGCCGCAGCCCGAGCTGCCTATCACGGTCAAAAATTCGCCCTGCGGAATATCCAGCGAAAAATCATTCAGCACGGTTTTTTCGCCGTAGGCCTTGCGCACATTTTCAAATTTTATGGTCGCTTCGCCGCTCATTCAGCCCACTATGCCTTTCGCCTTGAGAAATTCGCGCGCTATGTCGGCCTCGTCCTTGCCGTCATTTTCGAGTGTGTAATTCAGAACGGACATTTCCTCGGTGGAAACCGCGCCCTCCAGCTTTTGCAGCGCCTCCTTTAGCCCGGGGTACTTTTTAAGCGCGTCCGAGCGCACCACCGTGCCGCAATACGCGTCTATAAAGAAATTTTTATCGTCCTTCAGCACGGCCACGTCAGCCGTGCTTAGCTGGCCGTCCGTTGTGAATATGTCCATTACGTCCACTTTGCCCGAATTTATTGCCGGGTATTTGAGGCCTATATCCAGATCGCGCTGCTCTTTGAATTTAAGCCCGTAGGTTTCGCACAGCGCGTCGTAGCCGTCGTCACGCTCGTAAAAATCGGGTTCGGCTGCGAATATCATTTCGGGCGCGGCCGCCGCCAGGCTGGAATAATCGGTCAGGCCGTATTTGTCGGCCAGCTCCTTGCGCACTGCCAGCCCAAAAGTGTCCGAAAAGCCGTACATGCCCACCCATTCGAAATCGTAATTGTTCTTATATTCCTGCTGCAATTGGGCGAAAAGCTGTTCGTAGGCCGGTATGTCCGTATGCTTCAGCACGTACTGCCAGGCGGTGCTGGTATATTCGGGATACATATCAAAATCGCCCTTCTCCATCGCGGGCTGTATGTTGCCCGTGCCGCCGCCTATGCCCTTGGTGATGTCCACCGTATAGTCCGTATTTTCCTCCACCACCAGCTTTATCATCTCGCCTATTATAAATTGCTCCGTCATGGGCTTTGTGGCCAGCTTTATGGGCTCTGCCGCAGAAGCGCCCGCGCCGCAGCCGGATAAAAATGCGGTACAGCCAAACACTAGTGCCGTTAAAATTATGCCTATGCGTTTTTTCATGTCATGCTCCAATCTTTTTGGGGGTCTGCTTACGCTTTTTGAGTATGCTTTTTTCCACCCGGCCTATGGCAAAATCTAGCAGCAGCGCCATTGCGGCTATCAGTATGCTCCCGGCTATTATCATGGCCGGGTTGTTTGTGGTTATGCCGCGGTATATTGCCACGCCCAGCCCGCCCGCGCCTATGAAGGAGGCTATGCCGGTGAGGGCGATAGTCATCACCACCATATTTCTCAGCGAGGCTATTATAACGGGCGCAGCTATGGGCAGCTTTATGCGATACAGCGTTTGCAGCGGTGTGCTGCCCATGCCGCGCGCCGCCTCCGTTATGCTGCCGTCTATATTCGTTATGCCGGTGTATGTGCCGCGCACCATGGGAAGCAGCCCGTATACCGTGAGCGCTATTATGGCCGTGGTGTTGCCTATGCCGGAAAAGGGTATAAGAAAGCCCAGCAGCGCTATGGAGGGTATGGTGTATATAACGTTTGTGACGCCTATCACCACGCCCGAGGCGCTTTTGCGTTCGCTTATGAATATGCCTAAAGCCATGCCGAGGGCGGCGGCCAAAAGGATGGATATACCGGATATCGACAGATGCTGCAATGTGAGCTCTGCAAAGAAGGCGGGCCGCTCTGCAAATAATGTAAAAATATCAGATATCACGCTAATCTCCCTTGAGGTCAAGTAATTACCTCTATTATATTATAAGAACGATACAAAAGAAGTAAACAAATAAAAAACCGTGAAAAATAAGACTTTAGCCCGAATATAAAAATATTATGTGAATAAAATGTACGGCGGCGGCGTATTGTGGTATTATAAAATTTATTATTATCGCGGATGGCCGCAGTATTTTTTGGAGGATGAAGATGAACTGGCTTAGGAACAAGATGTACGGGAGATACGGCAGCGACCAACTGAACATGGCGCTCATAATAATCGCTATAGCTATTTCCATAGTCAGCATGTTTATACCCATCCCCTATTTCAGCTTTGTGGGCTTCATTCCAATAGTATACGCTTTTTACCGTATGTTCTCTAAGAATATAGCGAGGCGCCAGCAGGAGAATTATAAGTTTCTCAAATTCTGGTACGGCATAAAAAACTTCTTCAAGGGAATCCCACAACGCATAAAAGATGGAAGAATATACAAATATTATTCATGCCCCAACTGCAAACAAAAATTGAGGGTGCCGCGCGGCAAGGGCAAAGTGAACGTTACCTGCCCCAAATGCAAGACGACGTTCACAAAGATGAGCTAAAATATAAAAATACACAAATTCATGTTTAAGATACGAAAATTTGTATATTAATAAATATATAATAATATTTTTGCGGATTTTTTTAAAGCTGAATCGTTTTGCGTAGTTATGTTTCATGTATAAATCCAAAGAATATGTTTACCGCATTGTGTTTTGCTGCGGTGATGTTACGCGGCCTTCGGAGCCGCCATAAAGTGGGGAGGTGCGTTGCACGGTATTTAGCGGCGCGTAGGGGATATGGACGGATTTAAGGATTTACGGCTGGATGATTTTCCCGCACTTCTGCCGGACAGGCTGTTCGAGTTGTTCGGGAAGGGCATGGATGCTGAGCAGGTGCTGCGGGGGATGCTGGAAAGCCTGGGGGAGCTTACAGGCGCGGATGGCGTTACTATAATAGAAAAGAGCGGCGCGGGCGCGAAAAGCTGTGCGGTGTGGCGGCGCGCGGGCTATACGCAAGATGAAAGCCTGGCTCTAACTTGGTGGCAAGACTGTGCGGATGTTTTTGAACGCGCGGGCGAGCTTTGCGCGGCAGGAGATCGTTTTGTGCAGTGCCTTTTTTTGAGCGGCGGGCAGCCCGCGGGCAGCGTTTTTGTGGAGTCTGCCGACGCGCGGGAGTGGACGGCGCATGAGCGCGCGGCGGTTTCGGCGGCGGCACTCGCTTACGGAGCCTACCTTTCACATATGCGCAGGCTGCAAAATTTGGATTACGCCTTCAACATAGAAAAACAGGCGGAATTTGAAGATGGGCATTTCAGCTACGTAATAGAAGAGGATACATTCAAAATAATATACATAGCCCGCCGTACACTGGCGCTGAAGCCGGACGCGCAGATAGGCGACGTGTGCTATGAGGCGTTTATGGATAGGCAGTCGCCCTGCGAAGACTGCCCGGTGCTCAGCCAAAAGGGCAGGGTGGAAAAGTTCAACAAGGTGCTTGGCGGCTGGTATATGGTGAACGCCAGGCGCATAAACACGGGCGAAGATAAATATGCGATGCTCATTACGGGCGCGGATATAACCGAGTATAAAAAGCGTATGCAGGAGGCCGATGCGCTTACCGGCCTGCCCGGCTACAAGATGTTCAAGCGCGTTGTGGCGGAATCCTCCGCTGCTTCAAAGCGCGCCGTCGTGTTTTTGGATTTCGAAAAATTTGGCGATATAAATGACAGCCGGGGCCTCAAGGCGGGAAACGAAATATTGCGGAGATTTGCCGCGCTGCTGCTTAGTGTGCTGAACGGTGAGGAGCTGCTGTGCAGATATTTTTCGGATGTTTTTCTGGTGTATCTGGTGTATGACGATGTGGAGCGGCTGCGGGCAAGAGTGGACGATTTTTACGAAAAGCTGAGTGCGTGGAACGCCGAATATTTTCCCGATGTGCAGCTTACCGTTAAGGGCGGCGTTTTCACCATGGAAGGCGCGGCGACCGATGTGGACGACATTGTGGAATGCGCCAATCTGGCGCGCAGAAACGTGGCGCCGGGAGAGCGCTACGCTATATACGATGAGGACATGCGGGGCAGGGTGGAGCGCGAGGCCGACATGGAAAAGCGCATGTGTGCCGCGCTTGAAAACGGCGAGTTTGCCGTGTATATGCAGCCGCGGGTGGATATAAAGAAGCCGGAGAACATAGTGGGCTGCGAGGCACTGATCCGCTGGCAGAGCAATGCGGGCAGCATAATGCCCATGGAATTTATTCCTCTGTTCGAAAAAAATGGTTTTATACAGCATATGGACAAGTATATGTGCGACAAGGTTTTCGCCATCATACGCGAATGGCTGGATGGTGGCGTGGCGGTGAAGCCGGTCTCCATAAATATATCGCCGCAAAACATGAGCCAGGATGCCTTCGTGGATGAGTTTATTGAGCTGCTGAAAAAATACGAAATACCGCCCTACACAGTGGAGCTGGAATTGCAGGACGAAATGTTCACGGGCGGAAGGGAGCGTATTGCCGAATCGTTTGGCAGACTGCGCAAAATGGGCGTCATGTTTTCGGTGAACGAGCTGGGCGCGCTGGGCTTTTTGCAAACGCTGCCCATAGATACGCTGAAATTTGATCTTATGACCTTCGACCACAAAAATCTTTCGGAAAAGGAACGCGCCATGCTCACCCATATCGTGCGGCTGGCGAAGAGCCTAGATATGAAGGTGCTGTGCACGGGCATAGAGGAGCAGGCGCAGGCCGAAGCGGTGCGTGACGCGGGCTGTGACGTGGCGCAGGGATATGTTTTCGGCAGCCCGGTGAATTATAAATCATTTGAGCATATGTTGAAATAGTCCGAGCTCAAAAAGTATATCGCGGTTTTGCGCCGCGATTTTTTTGTTGTACAAACGAGAACAAACAGGTGTATAATGACAATATGCGCGAGAGCAAACGTTAGCATTCAACAACGTCCATCCTTGCGCAAAACATATTTTGTGTATTCGATCTATTTATAAATAAATTTAAGGAGAAAGCTATGGATACTAAAGACGCTATGTCCCGCGCGCGAGAGAAAAAAACGGTTATACCCGCTTTCAACATTCCCTATCTGCCCATGCTGAAGGCGGTGGCTCAGGCCATTGTGGACGAGAATACTATCGCCATGATACACGTTGCCAGGCTGGAATGGGAAAAATTCAAGGCTGGCAGCCTGGAAGCGGTGGCGGAGGAATACGCCAAATACGCCGATTCGGATCATACGCTGCTGCATCTTGACCATGTGCCCGTGATAGACGAGGATATGAAGCGCGTGGACTATATGCCCATATTCCGGCGGGCCATAGAAGCGGGCTATAAATCCGTTATGATAGACGCTTCCCGCCTCGATCTGCGGGGCAATATAGACGCTACTAAGGAGGCCGCGGAGCTGGTACACGCGCACGGCATGCCCATAGAGGCGGAGCTGGGTGCGGTGATTGGTCACGAAAAGGGCGAAGCGCCTCCCTATGAGGAGCTTTTCGCATCCAAGCGCGGCTTTACGGATGTGGAGGAGGCTCGCGTTTTCGCGCGCGAAAGCGGTTGCGACTGGCTTTCCATTGCGGCGGGCAGCATACACGGCGCTATAGCGGATGGCCTAAAGGATAAGAAAAAGCCGGAAGCGCGGCTGGATATAGAGCACATAAAAAACATTGAGGCGGCCACCGGCCTGCCTCTTGTGCTGCACGGCGGCTCGGGCATTCGCAAGGAATATATAGTGGAGGCCATAAAAAGCGGTATTGTTAAAATAAATGTAGGTACGGAAATAAGGCAGGCCTACGAGCAGGCCTTTGCCAAAAACAGCGACATAGAGGAAGCCCGCGACAGCTGCTATGAGCGTACGCGCGAGGTTATAAGCCAGTTTTTGGACATAACAAACAACCGCACGCTGCTATTTGGCGAATAAAGAGACAATATATGTGCGAAATTTGAACAAAGCAGCCGCCTTGCTTGCAGCGGCTGTTTTTTCATGAGAGCCAGGAGGAAGAATCTTCGCCCACCACCAGTGTGTTGAGCAGTTTGAGCTGCTTCAGCTTCACGCCCAGCAGCAGATCCAGCGCGCGTATGACGCGGCCGCGTTTTTCTTCGTCCATACGGTCAATTGAAACCGAAACCAATATTATAACGGCGGAAATGAGCACAAACATTTCGCCCAGCGAAAATTTTCTGCCCGAATGAATGAGGCCGTCCAGCGTGGAATAGGCCTCGTAAGCGGCGGGCGAGGAAAGATCGTCCACATAGGCCAGCACGTTGGAGGCCATTTTTATAAAAAGCAGCGCGGTGGAGCGAGGAATATCAACACGGGAAACTATTGCGTCTATTGTTTCCAGCGAAGCGCGGCAGGAACGATCCAGATCGATCACGGCGGATAGCTCGCGGTCTACTGAGTCCGCCGCTTCGGCTGCAGCTCTTGCGGTCTCCGTCTTTTCTTCCTGGAGCTCCTCCAATCCGTCCAGAAGCTCCAGCAGTTTTTCCTGTAACATGAATATCACCTTTGCGCAGTATTGCCTTAGTTTGTTTGATTATATCACATACTTGGTCTTTTTCGGCAAAAAGATGCCAGATTCGGCATGAATCGAATAAAAAAAAACGCTTGCACCATCAAAGATGAAAGCGTTGGATAATACTTTTTTTTAAAAGCCCATGAGCAGCCAGTATAGCTGCCTCTGCGCATCGGATATCTGCGCCTGCACCTTTGTGCTGTAATTTGAGGAGACCAGCTTTGTGCGCAATTGCGCTATAAGCCCGCGCAGTTCGTTTATGCGGCTGGTTTTGCGCCTGCGCTCCGCCGCCAGCTCCGCCTCGCGATCGAGCCGCGCCGCCCTTTCGCGCGGGGATTCCTGCAGGGCCGCCAGCTTACGCATTACCTCGGCGAACTTTTCGGATTCCTCTATGGCATCCGCTTCGGCGGCGGATACCCTGCTGTTGTGCAATATAAGATCAAAATATATATAATCGATCGTTTCCGATGCTTTCATGGATATACCTCCGCGTCTTAGATTGGCCAAGTATTACGGCTTGTTTAGCTTATCGGCAAAATAAAGCGGAAGTTTAGCGAAATTATTGAATGATTTGGACGCGTATGTTGTTTTTGCGCACACGGAGCCGTTTGCGGGTGGTTGAGTTTTTTTTTGAATGGGATATAATATAACTGTTGAGAAATGTTGCAAGAAGGGGACACGTATATTATGAAGAGAATAGTGATAGTGTTGGACGGTGTGGCGGACAGGCCAAACGAAAAGCTGGGTGGCAAAACGCCGCTGGAATACGCGAACACGCCCAATTTGGATAGATTATATAAAAAATCGTTGAGCGGCACGGTGAACACCATACCCGCGGGGCTGGAGATAGGCAGCGCGGTGGCAAACCTGAGCCTGCTGGGCTTTGACCCGGCGACCTACCGTGGCAGGGCGGTGATAGAGGCGGCGGGTCTTGATATGCCCATAGACGAAAATGACATGTATATTCGCGTGAACATGGTGAAATTCGCGGGCGATAGCTTTGAGGGAAGCAGGATAGAGAGCTACAGCGCCTACGATATACCCACGGATGAGGCGCGGCCGTATGCCGAGAAGCTGGCCGAAATATTCCCCGAGGGATATCAGCTAAATTATTGCGGCTCCTTCCGCAATATACTTATTGTAAAGGGCGGCGCGCGGCTCTACCCCATAGACTTTATGGCGGCGCACGATATAATAGGCCAGCCCATTGCGCGGTTCATACAGCGCGAGGGCGTGCAGGCGCCCTTCTTCGGGCTGATGGAGAAAGCGTACGATTTTCTTTCCGCTTCGGGCTGCAAGGCCAACGGCGTATGGTTTTGGGGCGCTTCGGTGATGCCCGAAATAAAGGGCGATACGGCCGGCCGCGTGGCGCTTTCCGAAACGCTTTTGATGGACGGCATAACAAAGATATCCGGCATACCCAATGTGGGCACGGAGCGCGAGGGGAGAAGCTATGAGGATTTTCTTGCGGAAAAGCTGGAAAAGGCCATAGCTGCGGTGGAGCGCTATGAAGATATATACGTACACCTGCAAGAAACGGACGATTTGAGCCACGAGCTACAGCCGCTCCGTAAGGCCAAGGCCATAGAGGCTTTCGACAGTGTGTTCCTGCCCGGCTTTTTGGAGGCGATACCAAAGGACGCCACCATAAAGATAGCGTCCGATCATTTTACGTTTTCGGATACGGGAGCGCACGGCGGAGAGCCGGTGCCCTTCATGTATTACAACCCGGAGCACAACAACAGCATGCAGGGCCGCTACACCGAAAAGGATTGCGAGCGCTCCGGCATAGTGCTGAGCGCAAGGGAGCTGCGCGCGCTGTAGCCGCAGCGCCCCGAAGATTCAAAACGAAAGCTTTAAATGCCGGGGGAGATCTCCCGGTCTTTTTTTTCGGCGAAATCACGCAATATTTCCACGGTGCCGTCTATGCCCAGCGCCACGCTGTTCACCGAAAGATCGTAGCTCTTTACGTCGCTCCATTCCTTGTTGGAATAGTAGTTATAGTAGCCCGCGCGTTTTTTGTCCGTCTTGTGTATTATGTTTTTGGCGGCGGCGGGCGTAAGGTTATACAGCCGCGCCACGCGCTCTATACGCACGTTTATATCGGCGTGTATAAATATGTTCACGCACTCCTTGCGCTCGCGCAGTATATAATCCGCGCAGCGTCCCACCAGCACGCAGGAGCCCTTATCGGCAAGGCTCTTTATTATGTCCGCCTGAGCGAAGAAAAGCTTGTCGTTCAGCGAAATTTCGGTGGGCAGTGACACCCTGCTGCCCGAGGCAAAGGAGGTGGCCGTGAAGGATTGCAAAAATATGTTGCTGGCCTTCTCGTCCGCTTCTTCCAGTATTTCGGGATTGTAGCCGCTTTTTTCCGCCGCGAGAGCTATGAGGTCGCGATCGTAAAAGGGTATGTTCAGGCTTTCGGCCAGCTTTTTGCCCACCTCGCGCCCGCCGCTTCCAAACTGGCGGCCTATAGTTATGATAGTGTTGTTTTCCATAATAGAATCCCCCCACTCTGTTAATTTTTGTTATGTGTATATTATACACCAATAAAAGCCAGACTGAAACAACCTAAATTGTCTGGTGGCGCACAAATTGACAACAGTGCATTATTACGGTACAATATTCAAAGTTAATTATTTGTAAATGCGCGGGTATGCTGTGTTGGGTCGCCAATATTCAGCGCCCATTTTCTATATCTAAAGTTTTATGGGTGAATAGGCATACAGACGCGCGGGTTTGTTTTTTGTGAATCTAAGGAAGGAAGTGATAGCGGTGCCATATAAAAAATTTGCTGAGATAACTCCGTACATATCCAGTTTGAGCGATCTGTGCGTGAAAAACGACACCATCCCACAGGAGCTTTTTACGAAATTTGAGGTAAAGCGCGGGCTGAGGGACATAAACGGACGCGGTGTGCTGGTTGGTCTTACCGAAATAGCGGAGGTGCTCTCCTACATCGTTAAGGATCAGGAGATGATACCCTGCGAGGGCAAGCTGTATTACAGAGGCGTGGACATAGAGGAGATAGTTGCCGGGTTTATAAAGGAAAAGCGCTTCGGCTACGAGGAGGTAACGTATCTGCTGCTGTTTGGGGATATGCCGAACAAGGCCCAGCTGGCCGAATTTAAAACGCTGCTTTCAAATTTCTGCACACTGCCCACCAGCTTTGTGCGCGATATTATAATGAAAGCGCCCAGCTCCGATATGATGAACACGCTGTCAAGGAGCGTGCTTACGCTGTATTCATACGACCCAAACCCGAACGATACATCCATTCCCAACGTGTTGCGGCAGTGTTTGCAGCTCATATCGCTGTTCCCCATGCTTTCAGTGTATGGCTATCAGGCGTACCGCCACTATATAGAGGGACAGAGCCTCGTTATACATTCGCCCCAGCCCGAGCTTTCGGCGGCGGAAAACATACTGTATATGCTGCGTCCTGATACCAAGTATACGGATTTTGAAGCGCGCACGCTGGATATTGCGCTGGTGCTGCACATGGAGCACGGCGGCGGTAACAACTCCACCTTCACGACGCACGTTGTATCCTCATCAGGAACGGATACATACGCCACTATAGCTGCTTCGCTGGGTTCGCTCAAGGGGCCCAAGCACGGCGGCGCGAACATAAAGGTGACGCAGATGTTTGCCGATATGAAAAAGAACCTAAGCGACTGGACGGATGAGACGGCCGTGGCTGACTACCTTGTGAAGCTGCTACGTAAGGAGGCCTTTGACAAGACGGGTCTCATATACGGTATGGGTCACGCGGTATATTCCATATCCGATCCGCGCGCCAACATATTCAAGGGCTTCGTGGAAAAACTGTCGGCAGAGAAGGGCAGGGAGGACGAATTCAAGCTCTACTCGCTGGTTGAGAGGCTCGCGCCCGAGGTAATAGCCAAGGAGCGCCGCATATACAAGGGCGTTTCCGCCAATGTGGATTTTTACAGCGGCTTTGTATACAGCATGCTGGATCTGCCGGAGGAGCTTTATACCCCCATATTCGCGATAGCGCGTATAGTGGGCTGGAGCGCGCACCGCATAGAGGAGCTCATATCGGCCGGAAAGATAATACGCCCGGCATACAAGAGCGTTGCCAAGCATATAGATTATGTGCCGCTTGAGGACAGATAAAAAAATAAAGCGATAAAAAACGCCGCGCGCAAGCGGCGTTTTTTTGTGCGCGGGGCTGCCTTGGCACATTGGCAAATGCAAAGGGGAGGAGAGGATATTGGCGAAAGGCTCTTTGTATTGATAAGCCGGTTTGTGTTAAAATAACGATGTGGCTCATATGCCGGGGAGGTTTTTGGTATGTACGATATATTCATTGTGGAGGACGACGCAAATATACGCGGCGAGCTGGCCGCGCTTTTGACGCGCTTCGGCTATGGCAGCAAATGCGCGGAGGATTTCAAAAACGTGGCTACGGAGGCGCTTCGCTCCGGCTGCCACGTCGTGCTGCTGGATATAAACCTGCCCTATTTCGACGGCTTCCACGTGTGCCGCGAGATACGGGCGGCCTCGGACATTCCCGTGATAATAGTGACCAGCCGGGACAGCGAGGTGGACGAGCTAATGAGCATGCACCTTGGCGCGGACGATTTTATAACAAAGCCGTACAACACGCAAATACTGCTGGCGCGCATAGAATCGGTGATAAGGCGGGCGTATCGGGCGGAGACGCGTGAGCTTTCGCACAAGGGCGTGTCGCTGGATATTTCGCGCAGCGAGGCGGCGCGTGAGGGCAAGAGCGTGGAGCTGACCAAAAACGAGGCGCGCATACTGGACATACTTATGCGCAACGCGGGCAGCATAGTTTCGCGCGACGATATTATGAACGAGCTGTGGCAGAGCAGCGAATTTATAGATGACAACACGCTCACCGTCAATGTGAACCGTCTGCGCGCCAAGCTGGCGGAGATAGGCGCGCAGGATTATCTGGTGACGCGGCGCGGGCAGGGGTATATGATATGAGCTTTTGGAGCTATCTCAGGGACAAACTTTTTTTCGTGCTGGCCGAGGTGCTGGTGATAGCCTTCACGGCGGTCATGACGGCGGCGCTGGGGCTTTCCGCTTACGCGGTTTTTTTTATAGCGCTGGTGCTTTGCATTGCCAACCTGGCCGTTTTCATATCCGAATACATGAAGCGCAAAGCCTATTACGCGCAGGTGATATCCACCTTTGAGGGGCTGGATAAAAAATATCTTATTGCCGAGCTCATAGAGCCGGGCGATTTTTCCGACGCGCAGATAATATATGAAATACTGTGCGGCGCCAACAAATCTATGAACGACAGGATAGCGCTGTATAAAAGCCTTTCTGCGGAGTACCGCGAGTATATAGAGAGCTGGGTGCATGAGATAAAGACGCCCATAGCGGCCGCGCGGCTGGCGCTGGAAAACAACCCGGGCGCGCTCTCAAAAACGCTGGAGGACGATCTTTCCCGCGTGGAGGCGCTTGTTATGAACGTGCTTTACTACGCGCGCAGCAGCGATGTGGAAAAGGACTACATAGTGAAGCGGGTAAGCATGGAGGCTCTGGCCTCCGCCGCGCTCAAGCGAAATTCGCGCAGGCTCATAGAAAACCGCATGACGGTGAGCATGGATGGGCTGGATATATTCGTGTATACGGACGAAAAGTGGCTGGCCTTCATATTGGATCAGATAATAACAAACTCTATAAAATACCGCGCGGACGGTGCGGGCAGGCTGGAGCTCCGCGGCGCGCGGAGCGGTGCGGGAGCGCTGCTTACGGTGGCGGATTCCGGCGTGGGCATACCGGCGGGCGATATAACGCGCGTTTTTGAAAAGGGTTTCACGGGTGAAAACGGACGCCGCTACGCAAGCTCCACAGGCATGGGGCTATACCTGGTGAAAAAGCTATGTGGTAGGCTGGGCATGGGCGTGCGCGCGCTGCCGGCAGAGGAGGGCGCGGCGATAGAGATACACTTTCCCAAGAGCGATATGCACATAATGGAGAACATTTCATAATTGTAAGGTTGGCGTAAGGGGGATGAATGGATGCATATGCGCCGCTCTGCTAAAGTAATATTATGACGCAAGGGCGTTAATCTTTTCGGGAAGGTATGGATAAATGGAAAACATACTAAGCGTAAGCAACATAGAAAAATATTACGGAGGCGGAGGCAACATAACCAAGGCCATAGACGGCATAAGCTTCAATGTGAGCAAGGGCGAATATGTGGGCATAATGGGCGCGTCGGGCAGCGGAAAGACCACCCTTTTGAACTGCATATCCACAATAGACACGGTGACGGCGGGCGGCATAAGCATAGGCGGCGCTGACGTGACGCTGCTTAGGCCCAAGGCGCTGGCCAAATTCCGCCGCGAGCGGTTGGGCTTCATATTTCAGGATTTCAATCTGCTGGACACGCTGACCGCCTACGAAAACATAGCGCTGGCGCTGGCCATACAGCGGCAATCCCCCCACGCCATACCCTCGCAGGTGCGGCTGGTGGCCGAAATGCTGGATATATCGGAAATATTGCAAAAATACCCCTACCAGCTTTCGGGCGGAGAAAAGCAGCGCGTGGCAAGCGCGCGAGCAATAATCACAAATCCGGACATAGTGCTGGCGGACGAGCCCACGGGCGCGCTGGATTCCAAATCCGCGCGTATGCTGCTGCAATCCTTTGAAACGCTGAATATAGACATGAACGCCACCATACTCATGGTAACGCACGACGCCTTCACGGCCAGCTATTGCCACAGGATACTCTTCATAAAAGACGGCAAGCTGTTTAACGAAATAAATCGCGGCACATACACGCGCAAGGAATTCTTTGACCGTATAATAGAAGTGGTTACGCTGCTGGGAGGTGACAACAGCAATGTTTTCTAAGCTGGCCTTCCGTAACGTTAAAAAGAGCATAAGAGATTATGCCGTGTATTTTCTGACTCTTATGCTGGGCGTGTGCGTTTTTTACGTGTTCAACGCAATGGACGCGCAGCAGAGCATGATGGACATAACGCAGTCGGGCATAGATTCGCTGATGGCGCTGGTGCAGATAATAAATATAGTTTCTGTTTTCGTATCCTTCGTGCTGGCCTTCCTGATACTCTACGCCAACAAATTTATGATACGCCGCCGCAAAAAGGAGCTGGGCATATATATGACGCTTGGTATGCCGCAGCAAAAGCTCTCAGGCATGCTAGTGCTGGAAACTCTTGTTATAGGTATACTGGCGCTGGCTGCGGGTCTTGTGCTGGGCTTGCTTTTGTCTCAGGGGCTGGCCGTTGTGACGGCGTGGATGTTTGACGTGCGCATAGTGAATTTCCACTTTATATTCTCTATGGACGCCTTTGTGAAAACAATAATATACTTCGGTATAATATTCGTGGTGGTGATGCTGTTCAACTATGTGTCGCTGTCCCGCCTGAAGCTTATAAATCTGATCTATGCCGACAGGAAAAACGAGGAATACCATGTTCGCAAAACCGCCGTCTCGGTGATTTTGATGGTGGTGGGCGCTCTTTTGGTGGGCGCTTCGTACTACCTTGTTATAACCTTTGGCGCGGGTATGATATTATATATATTCGCACCGGCAATGGCCGTTAACGTGGTGGGCACGCTGCTGGTGTTTGCCTCGCTCTCCGGTTTTATGATAAAGGGTATGCAGGCGCGCAAAAAGACCTATTACAAGGGGCTGAATATGTTCGTTACGCGGCAGCTTGCCAGCAAGGTGAACACAAACTTCGTAACGATGACTTTCATATGCACCATGATATTTTTGACCATAGTAATACTGTCCACAGTGGCCTCGTTCAACAACGTTTTCAACACGGAAAACAACAAAATAATGCCCTTTGACATGAGCATGACAATATATGCCAGCGAAAGCGGTCAGGACGCGACGGTGAGGGAAAGCCTGCCCAAGGTGGGCATAGACGAAAAGGAGCTCTTTTCGGACAGCCATGAATACGAGCTTTACGCAACCGACGTGCTCGCGAACGACGTTGCGCCGCTATTCACCGAATTTTTGACGGAGGAAGCGGCACAGCGAAACATAGAGACCATGACGCTGGACGTTGTGAAAAAGAGCGACTATAACCGCCTGCTGGAAATGGCGGGCAGGCAGCCCGTAAAGCTGGCGGAAGACGAATTCGCATTTATGAGCGTTACGGACAGAAGCTATCCCAATATACAGCAGGCCATAGACGCGGGCAATAGCTTCACAATAAACGGGCGCACGCTCACCGCGGCAAAGCTGCCCATACAGGATCTGGGGCTGTGGACATCAACGAGCGGCTATACGGGAGATTTTGCGGCGATTGTGCCGGATGCGGCGGCGGACGGCCTTGCGCCCAAAATAGGCGTATACGTGGCGAACTACGCGGGCGGCGCGGGAAACATGACCGCGGTGGAAAAAAAGCTGGAGGACAGAATTGCGGATATAGATTCTTTTAGGGAAAACTCCGGCATAAACCTGAGGATGTCCACAAAAATATCTGTGAATACCGCAAGCAACGGGCTCACCACCTCCATGATATTCGTGGGCATATATATGGGCCTCATATTCCTCATAGCGGGCGCGGCCGTGCTGGCGCTGCAGCAGCTTTCGGACGCGGCGGACAGCAAAAAGCGCTACGAGCTGCTCAAAAAGCTGGGTACGGACAGCGGCATGATAAACGCCGCGCTAAAAAAGCAGGTGGGCATATACTTCCTGCTGCCGCTGGCGCTGGCCGCGATCCACTCCACGGTGGGCATGTGGGTGATGAATCAGGGCATAGTGGGCGTGTTCAACACCGATGTGCTCATAAACTCTATGATAGCCGCGCTCTTTATAGCGCTGGTGTACGGCGCGTACTATATAGCCACATACTTTGGCTGCAAAAACATAGTGCATGCAAGGTATGAGAGGCAGCAATAGAATAAAGCAAAAAACAAAAAAGGCATATACGCCTTTTTGTTTTGGCAAAAACAGCAAAACTATAAAAATTGGACAACAAATGAAATCGAAAATTCAAGAATTGCATAAATTGCTGATTTATGTTTAAGAAAAGGAGGGAAATGTAAATATTATGGAATAACACGTGTACTTTTGTTTATAAATATGCTATTATGTTTTGTAAGAATTGCATAATACTATCATTTGTTTTAGCTGAATATTGATAGCTTGTGGCACAATTCATCAAAAAGTTGCAAAAATTGGCATGGATCGTCGCCATCTAAGCGGTTTGGAAGAATTAAAGCTGCAAAAATTGATATCACAGGATCTTTACTCCCTGTTTGAGCATCTACAGTTAAAGACAGCGCCGAAGGGCAGGAGGAAGAAAAATGAATTTAGATTATGAAAAAGTCGCTCAACTTTTATGCATGTCCGGATGCCTGATTCCATTGAATGCGGATAATAAAGTTGTATACGATTGCTATACAGATTTGAAAAAGCTATCCTACGATGTGGAGAACATCATAGGCAATTTGAAGAGAAACCTTCACGCCGTGAACACGGAGGTTTTCATAATAGTGGCACGTTCGCTAAAGGAACAGCTGGGCAGATGCTTTTTGCCCGTGCTGGAGGCGGATTGTGATTTTTTGATATCAAACATACAAAAGGAAAAGTACGTTATTTGCGAGGCGCTGATGGAACGCTTTGGCGCCAGCCTCATTGGCCTGGCCGTTTCTTTTCAAACAAACCAATACCGCATGGAAACGATGAGCGCGGACAACGCGAACACGTCTGCCCAAAAGGAGCAGGCGCAGAAAGTGAGCGATGAGACGCTGCCCGTGGTTTTGGCGGTGGATGACAGCCCGGAAATTTTATCCATACTAAAGAGCATACTCTCCGGCCGCGTGCGTTTTTTTGGGCTGGCCTCGGGAACGATGGCGCTGAAGTTTTTGCAGCAGCAAAAGCCGGATCTATATATATTTGATATAGATATACCGGGCATGAACGGTTTTGAGCTGGCCAAGAGAGCCTGCGTGAAGGAAAGCGGAAAGCCGCTTTTTTACCTCACAAGCAACTCCAATCGCGAAAACCTAGTTTCGGCGCTGCAGTCCGGCGCGAAGGATTTTATTGTAAAGCCATGTGATGAAAAAATAATAGTAGAAAAAATTGAAACGGTATTGGGTCTGAAGCTTTAGCGCAAATCATCTTTGGAGGCCGGAATGAAAAGGAAAACCGTTCTTTTTGTGCTTATTGTTGTGCTGGTTTTTGTGGTGGTATCAACAGCGCTGTTTTCTTACAACACAAATGTGCAGGACAGTTTGGCCGAATCCACCTTTCAAAGTGTGGGTGAGGTTTTGGTGCAGCAAAGGCAGTCCTTCGTAAGCCATATAGATTCGGCGGTGAGGGAGGCAGGCTTTGCCGCGGACACCATCAATATTTTTGACGAAAAGGATAACTCCTATGTGGTGAGCGTGCTTTCCAGCATTGTTGATAAATCTATTTTCAGCAAGGCGGCTCTGGCAGACACAAATGGGAGGAGCGTAAACAATTCGGGAACCGTTGTGAATATGTTCGGCCGGCAATATTTTCACGAGGCGCTGGACGGCAATGTGTTCATATCGGACCCTTTTATTTCGGCGGTGGATCTGAAACGCTATATAGTGGTATCCACGCCCATACGCAAAAACGAAGAGATAGCGGCGGTTTTTGTAGCGTTTATAAATCTTGATGATATGACATTCATAATGCATCCCTCCTTTTCGGGCTATGGAACCTCGTACATCATGACCACCAAGGGGAATATTGTGGCCAAATCATCCAACACCATTATGGATTTCGACCGGAATCTTTTGGAGGTGATGGATGGAATGGGTGTAAGAGATAAGGATACACCGGAGGTGATCACAGAAAATCTAGCGGCTCAAAGGGGCGGTATGTCGGATTACTATTTTGACGGACAGCGCCGTTTGCTTATATACGAGCCGGTGGGCATAAAAGATTGGTACATATTGAGCATACTGGATTACCGGTATATTTCAACACAGGCGAGCCAGCTTATGACCGAAACTATGATCCTCACAAGCGTCATACTGATAATTTTCCTGTGCGTGCTGCTTTTCCTTTTGCGAAGCAACAAGCGGCTCCGGCAGTCTGACGCCAGGCTGAAGCAGGCGGAGGCCTACAACCGGCTGATACTGGATTCGCTGCCCATAGCCAGCTGCCTATGGAGCGAGGAATTGGAATGTATAACGATAAACCGTGCATTTAGAGAGATGTATCAGCTTAAAAGCAACGAATTGATAGCGTCGGAATTTTTTGTGTCGCATTCACCGGAATTTCAGCCGGACGGGCGGGTATCGGGCGAGACTGCCATCGCCCTATTGCGGGAGACTTTTGAAAAGGGATATATGGATTTTGAATGGATGCATACGGATTCAAACGGTAAAAAGTTTCCGGCGCGAGTTACTCTGGTGCGAAACAAATACCGAAGCAAGTATTTTATTTCCGCCTTCGTGGAGGATCTGACGGAGAAAAAGGCTATGGCGGCGTCGGCAAAGGCGGCGGAGGAATATTCGAATCTGCTGCTAGAGGGTCTGCCGCTGGCCTGCAACATACGCAATGCCGATAGCGCTGTGGCGTACTGCAACAATAGACTGCTGGCGCTGTTTGGGTTGAAAAGTGTGGAGGAGTACGTGAATAAATACGATCTGTGTTCGCCCGAATTTCAGCCGAATGGCTGCCGCTCCACCGAAATGAATGCGGAAAATGTGGAAAAGGTGCGCGAAAAGGGGCAGATACAGTTTGAGTGGACGCACCGAAACGTATTGACGGGCGAACTGCTGCCCTGCGAAAAAACGCTTGTTGTGGTGCCATACGGAGATTCAAAAGTTATTGCCGGATATATACGCGATCTGCGCAGGCAAAAGGCCGCCGAGGCCGCGCTGAGCGAAATGGACGCCTACAACCGCCTGATATTGGATTCAATGCCGCTCGCCTGCATGCTGTGGAGCAAGGACGCGCAGCTTATATACTGCAATAATCCGGCGCTCTATCTGTTTGAGGTGGAAAATCAGGAAACCATGGCGAAGGAATTTTTTACGCTGTCGCCAGAATATCAGCAAAACGGAAGAAAATCGGCCGAGCTGAGCAGAGAGCTTATACATGGCGCCGCCGAAAACGGTACGCTGCAATTTGACTGGGTGCACATAACGATGCGCACCAAGGAGCAGATACCCTGCAGGGTGACGCTGGAGAGAGCCATTTTCAAGGGACAGTATATAGTGATAAGCTATGTAACGGATATGCGGGAGACAAAGGCTATGATGGCCGAGATGGAGGCGCGAAAGAAGATGGAGGCGGCGCGCGACGAGGCGGAGCGGGGCGGAAAGGCAAAGCTTCAATTTTTGGCCAAGATGTCTCACGAGATACGCACGCCCATGAACGCCATTATGGGCATGTCTGCGCTGCTGATGGAAAGTGATCTGGATCGGAAGCAGATGGCGTATTCGCGGGATATACAGATATCGGCCGAAACATTGCTGGGCATAATAAACGATATACTGGATTTTTCAAAGCTGGATTCCGGCAAAATGGATCTGGTATGCAGGGATTTCAACTTTTATACGTTTTTGGATAACATAAGGAGCGTAGCGCAGCACATCGTTACAAGCAAAAACCTTGCCTTCGGCTTTGATTGCGAGGGGGAGATACCCGAATTTTTGTACGGAGACCCCACACGCCTAAGGCAGGTGCTTTGGAACGTTATTGGGAATGCTTCAAAATATACGCAGAAGGGCTCCGTGCACGTTACCGTGAGGGCAAGTGAAGATAAGCTGTATTTTGATGTTGAGGATACTGGAATAGGCATAATGCAGGAGGATATACCCAAGCTGTTCGACGCTTTTTCGCAATTTAATCAGGAAAAGAACATAGGCATCGTGGGAACGGGGCTGGGGCTCAGCATAGCGAACGGCTATGTGAAAATGATGGGCGGCTCCATTGCGGTGAAAAGCGTGTACGGAGAGGGAAGCGTATTTACGATCGTTGTTCCCAAAGTCATAGGCGGGGCGCTGGCGGCGGAAGAGGCGGTGGAAGAGGCGGCAAGAATAATTTCGTCTACCGCGAAGGTGCTGGTGGTGGATGACAACGAAATAAATCTGCACGTTGCGGAGGGCTTGTTCTCGCTGCTGGGAATAAACATAGACACGGCCGCCTCCGGCTTTGAGAGCATTGCCATGCTGAAGGAGAAAAAATATGATATAGTATTTATGGATCATATGATGCCCGGCATGGACGGGGTGGAGGCCACCCGCGCGATAAGGGAAATGGGTGGATATTACGAGGAAATTCCCATAATAGCCCTTACCGCCAATGCCATGAAGGGCGTGAAGGAAATGCTCATAGAAGAAGGTATGGACGATTTTCTCTCCAAGCCCATCATAAAAGAGGAGCTGAACGTGATGCTGATTCGCTGGCTGCCCAAAGATATGCTGAGGCTGGGAAAAGCGGCGGAAGATCATGTTGAAGCGGAAGAGGAGACCGAGGATGAACCCCTCAAAAGGCAAATAGAGAATGAGATCGAAGAGATAGACGTGAATGTGGGCATAAGGCGCGCCGGCGGGAACTGGAACGCGTACAGGTCGGCTTTGGAGCTTTACAGCAGGCGCTCGGGGGATTATATAAAAGAACTGAACAGGTATCTAAAAGCGCATGACATGGCAAATTACGCTATAGCCGTGCACGCGCTCAAGGGTGTGCTTGCAACATTCGGAGCGATGCGCCTTGCAAGCTTCGCCGCCGATTCTGAGACCGCGGCCAAGGCGGATGATGAAGATTTTTGCAGGAACAGCCAGCCCACCTTCGTGGCGGAGCTTACCGAATTTAACGAAAAGGTGGCGGCGCTGTTTGAGGAGGACGAAGGCGATGCGGATAAACCGGATTGTCCGCCCGGGCTGCTCGAAAAAAACCTGGAGGAGATAGGCGACGCGATAGACGGGTTCGACGATAGCAGGGCGCTTTCGCTGCTGGATGAGCTGCTCTCCTATGCGCAGGGGGAAGCCACAAAAAACGCGCTGCTGAAGGTGCGCCACGCTTTGCAAGAATTTGATTTCGATAAGGCCATGCAATGCTTGACAGCAGCCCAATCGATGTGATATATTATCAAGGTATCCTAAGAAAAGGCGAAAGAGCCTTTTTTTAGATTGCCTAGATTTATACTGGAGGAATGAGAGCATGCGTACTAAAATAACGCTGGCCTGCACGGAGTGCAAACAGAGGAATTACGATACGATGAAGAACAAGAAAAATGATCCCGACAGGCTGGAGATATCTAAATATTGTAAGTTCTGCAAAAAGCATACCCCGCACAGGGAAACAAAATAATTTTTTATAGGGGAAAGTGAAATGGCAAAAACCAAATTACTTGGCAAGGATAAAGAGAAACAGCTTGCGGAACAAAAAAAGATTGCCAAACAGAAAAATAAAAAACAGAAGCGCAGTCCCGCGAGGTTTTTTAAAGATGTTTGGGGCGAGGTAAAAAAAGTTACCTGGCCTACAAAGAAGGATCTTTTCAAGACTACATTTGCGGTAATAGCTTTCATTGCGATATTCGCTGTGGTTGTGGGTCTTATGGATCTCGGTCTTGGCGCGCTGTTCCAAAACTTCCTGATGAGCTGAATTGGAGCTTGATTTAATGGTAAAAGAGAAATTGGAAGGTATCGCCGAAAACGAGTATATACTGAGCGACATACCCGCAGAAGAGCCTGCCATGGAGCAGAGCGCTGATGAGGATGGCGTTTCGGGTGAGGCCTCGCTTGAAGGCGCGGATGAGGACGGAGAAAAGGGTGATCGCCCCTCCGCTATAGACAAGCAGACGTTCATAAAGCAGGAGCGTACGGACAAGCCTTATTGGTATGTTGTGTACACCTATTCCGGCTACGAGAACAAGGTTATGGATAATCTGCTCAAGACTATAGAAAACCATAATCTGCAGGATACCATCATAGACGTTAAGGTGCCGATGGAAGAATCGGTGGAGATAAAGAACGGCAAAAAACGCCATGTGTCGCGGAAGATGTTTCCCGGCTACGTTATGGTGAAAATGTTTTTGACGGACGAATCCTGGTACGTTGTGCGAAATACGCGCGGCGTTACGGGCTTTGTTGGTCCGTCCAGCAAACCTATCCCGCTTTCTGACGCGGAGGTTCGGTCTATGGGCATAGAAAACGTGCGCATAAGCCTGGACGTGGAGGTTGGAAACAACGTAATAGTTACCTCCGGCCCGCTGGAAAGCTTTGTGGGCACGGTGGAAGAGGTGAACACGGAGCGCCAGAAGGTGCACGTGCTAGTATCCATGTTCGGCAGGGATACCTCCGTGGAGCTTGATTTCGTTCAGATAAAGAGGATATAAGCGTAAGCGGTTTTTGAGTGGGAGGCCAACAATGGATGGCCACATCACATAAGAAAGAGCCGCGTTTACCCCGCCAACAGGGCGGGCTGTAATATGATCGATAAGTTCGTTTTTTAGTGGGAGGCCAACAACGTATGGCCACATCATATAAGAAAGAGCCGCTTTTACCCCGCCGATAGGGCGGGCTGTAATATATGATCGATAAGTTCGTTTTTGAGTGGGAGGCGCGTAAAACCGCCGATTACCACATCATATAAGAAAGAAGGAAACAAAAAATGGCAAAGAAGGTAGCAGGGTATATAAAGCTTCAGATACCCGCAGGAAAAGCCACTCCGGCGCCTCCTGTAGGCCCGGCGCTTGGTCAGCACGGCGTAAACATAATGGAATTTTGTAAGGCGTACAACGAAAAGACCGCCCAGCAGGTAGGTCTCGTTATACCCGTTGTTATAACGGTGTATGCGGATCGTTCGTTCAGCTTTATCACAAAGACCCCCCCGGCGGCAGTGCTTATCAAAAAGGCAATAAAGCTGGAAAAAGGTTCCGGCGTTCCCAACCGCACGAAGGTGGGCACTATCACCCGCGCGCAGCTTGAGGAAATAGCCACGACCAAAATGCCCGATCTGAACGCGGCCGATATTGACGCGGCGGTCAGCATGATTGCGGGAACGGCACGCAGCATGGGCGTAGAAGTGGAGGGCTGAAGATATGAAAAGAGGCAAGAAATATCAGGATAGCGTAAAAGCATACGATAGATTGACGATGTTCGACCCGGAAGAGGCGGTTAAGATCTGCCTTGAAACGGCGAAGGCAAACTTTGACGAAACCATAGAGCTGTCGGTTAAGCTGGGCGTAGACCCCCGCCATGCCGATCAGCAGGTAAGGGGCGCGGTCGTGCTGCCTCACGGTACCGGTAAAACGGTGCGCGTGCTTGTTATCGCCAAGGGCGACAAGGCCAAGGAGGCCGAGGACGCGGGCGCAGATTTCGTGGGCGCTGAGGAGATGATAGAGAAGATACAGAAGGAAAACTGGTTCGACTTCGATATCATAGTTGCCACACCCGACATGATGGGTCTTGTAGGCCGCATGGGTAAGGTGCTGGGTCCCAAGGGTCTTATGCCTAACCCCAAATCCGGTACGGTAACGATGGACGTTGCCAGAGCCATAAGCGATATCAAAGCCGGTAAGGTGGAGTATCGCCTGGATAAGACGGCCATAATCCACGTGCCCATAGGCAAGAAGAGCTTTGACGCTCAGAAGCTTGCGGAGAACCTCAAGGCTATAATGGAGGCCGTTGTTAAGGCGAAGCCCTCCGCCGCCAAGGGAACCTACCTGAGGAGCGTTGTTATATCCTCCACGATGGGCCCGGGCGTTAAAATAAACCCTGTAAGGTTCATATAAGAATAGAAGATATTTCAAAAACCGCCGTGCGAACGGCGGTTTTTTTGCGCCCCGCCCTAGACGGGATTGTTTATGAATATGAGCAGGGTGAGCAAGCCGATCAGCGCCGTACCTATGCACATTATTATGTTCGCCAGCTTCATAGTCTTGCAGTGTGATTTGAACAGGCGGATCAGCAGCAGGACGATGGCAATGCCCGCCGCGCCTCCGAGTGAGTTGGATATTAGGTCGGTCACGTCCGAGCGGCCTATCGCCAGCGCATATTGCAGTGCCTCGAAAGCGAGGCTGCTCAGCACAATGGGCAGCCATTTTTTCATAAATCCCCATGAGGGGGCAAGCAGCGCCATATACACACCAAAGGGGATGAATATGGTAAAATTATTCAGTACCTCGCTTATATTCGCCTGACCGTTCACCATGGCAGAGCCGCCGAAGGGTATCAGGTTTAAGCTGCGTATCTCGGGCGAGCCCTCTATAGAGAAGTCCGCTTTAAAAAGAACGATCCAAACAAGGAAAAAAAGATATACCAAAAACAAAACGATCGTAAAAATGCGTTGCCGCGCTTCTCCGTCATGCATCTAATCACCTCCATATATTATGCTTATATAGTAACCGCCGCCACGCCCTTGCGCCATAGACTGAGGTTACATTAAGCTTACGATTATGAAAGTATAGCGGAAGTATATTAAAATTAACTATGTAAAAAGCATAAGGAATTATTAATTGGGTAAACTCTGCTGCGTAAATCTAAGCTGATACCGATACGAGTGCAAAAAAAAACCGCCGTTTGTACAGCGGTTTTGTTGTTGATGTTATTTTTTGCGCCTGCTCTTGCGTGCGGCACGGGAGCCCACATGCCCCTTTTGCGCCCGGCTATCGGTTTCTTCCAAACGCGGTGGAATGCGCTCCTCCGCGCCCAGCTCTATGCGCTTCATGCCGTTTGCGAAGCCCACCTGCGTGTTGCGTGAGACATCGTTCACATCAATGCCCGGCTGCATGGTGTAGCGCGATATATCTTCATCGTAGGGCGTATTGTGCATGCCCGCGAAGGGTCTTTCGGAATTTTCATCGATCACGCGTATATCCTCTTCAATATCGGCCTTGCCCGAAGGAGCGTCCTGCCTTGCCTCCGCCATTATGGAGTTTATGGCCGCCGCCACGCTCGCCGCGGAGCTGTAGTCCGTATCCTTGGAAGCGTAGGTGGATACTATGTCGGCGTTGTACTCTATGTCTGGCTTTTCGGTTTCGTCGGGCATAGTGCGCGCAGCTTCTTTTATATCCGCTTTGGGCTCTTCATTTTCCCTGTGGTGGCCGGAGTGCATTTTGCTGCGCGTGTGACGGTGCGCGGTGTGCTGGCGGCCATGCGGCGTTGCCGCCTCGATGTCCGCATCGGGCGAAGGCGCGCTGTCCGCATCGGACGAAGGCGCACTGTCCACATCGGGTGTGGGGGCTTCCTTGGTCAGGGCTGGCGGTTCTAAATCACGCTCCTTGTCAATGTCACCCGCCGCCGCTCCGGCCGACTGTACGGCCGCCGAAAACGCCGCCGCCGCAGCGCTCAGTTCGTCCAAACCGCGCAGACGCTCCTCTGCCTGCTCGCCTTCCGGCTCTGCCGGCTTTACAACCTCCACGGGTTCCTCCGCCAATTTGGCCTCGGGCATGGCGGGCACTTCCGGCTCGGGCGTTTTGGGCTGGGGCGCTTCCGGTTCGGGCGCGCTCTGCTCCGCAGGTTCGGGCGCGGAATACTTGCGCACCGGTTCTTTCTCATAGGTTGTCTCGGGCGCCGCTATGTCCTCCGCGAGGGGTCTGCGGGCTGCGCGCCTTGTGCGTAGCTTGTAGCCCAAGAACACAAACAGAAATATTATGAGCGCTATTGCCGCCAAACATAGGGCGACGTAGAGCGTAAAATTTTTGTTGTTTTTATACTGATCGTTCGCCCATTCCGATATGCCGCCCCAAAAGCTCTGGGTCTGCGCGGTATTTACAGGCGCGGCAGATACGGTGGGCGCCTCGGAAACCGCGGGCGCGGGCGGAGCTTCGGACACAGCCGGAGCCTCGGACACGGCCGGGGCTTCAGATACAGCCGGAGTGGCGGGAGGGCCGCCCAGGTCAACAAGCTCGCCTTCGGCAAAGGCAAGGGCAGGAGCCATTATTATAAGCAATACCACGAAGCATATTATAGCGCGTTTTTTCAAAGTGTATCCCCCCTGTGCCGCACACTAAAAGCGGCGGGTTTTTTCTGTTAATTATATAATAGCAGCCGCTTAATTGCAAATCCCACACCCGGCCGCCGTATTGACAAGGGCGCGGCGGCGGGGTAAAATATCTATAGCAAAGTGAATAACGTCTTCGGGGCAGGGTGTGATTCCCTACCGGCAGTGAATGGCGCAAGCCAAAGCCTGCGAGCCCGCAACGGGTTGATGTGGTGAGATTCCGCAGCCGACAGTTATAGTCTGGATGGGAGAAGAGATATTTTTTATATTTCCGAAGCGTATAGTTCGCGGTGGAAATTTTTTGTTTTTGGAGGAGCTTTTTTTATGGGAAGGTCTGAAATTTCGAGGGAACTTAGGGAAAAGAGGAAATTTACCACTAAGCAGATCACATATCTGGGCGTTATGGCCGCGCTGGCCGTTGTGCTGGCCGCTTTGGTGCATTTCCCCATATTGCCGCAGGCGGGTTTTTTGGAGTACGACCCGGCCGACATACCGCTGTTTATAGTGGCGTTCGCCTTTGGGCCGCTGCCCGCGCTGCTTTTGACCGTGGTGGTGTCGGTGATACAGGGCGTTACGGTGAGCGCGGCGGCGGGCGCCATAGGCATTGTGATGCACATTGCGGCCACGGGCACGGCGGTGCTGGTGGCGGGCGGAATATACGCGCGGCACAAGACGCGCAAAACGGCGGTCATCGCGCTGGTGAGCGGCGTACTTTCCATGACGGGCGTTATGGTGCTTATGAATCTGCTGCTCACGCCTATATATATGGGCGTTCCGCTAGAGCAGGTTCTGCTTATGATATTGCCGGTGATAATGCCCTTCAACCTCATAAAGGCGGGCATAAACGCCACGGTGGCCTTCCTCGTGTATAAGGCGGTGGGCAGGATATTCGGCGACAGGATGGAGCAGGGCAAAAAGAAGGCGCGCGCGGCCGACGAACCGGCGCAGGAGAGCTGAAGCGCGAGGCTGTGCGTATAAAAACGGTTGTTTAAGAGACTGTGTTGCGGTATAATGATGATACCAGCGCAACACGGTCTTTTTTGGAACTGTTTGGCGTGCTGATACGTATAATGTATGGATGGTATAGATGGCGGAGCTTTATACATACAGTGAAGAGGAAACCATAGATTACGCGCGGAGGCTGGCAGAGGGGCTTTGCGCAGGCAGCTTTATTTCGCTTTCGGGTGATCTGGGCGCGGGCAAGACCGCCTTTACAAAGGGAATTGCGCTGGGTCTGGGCATAAGCGAAACCATCGTGAGCCCCACCTTTACCATACTCAGGATGTACGAAACGGGCAGGCTGCCGCTCTATCATTTCGATGTGTATCGCATTGGGATGGATGATCTGGCCGAGACTGATTTTTACGAATTTGCCTTCGGAAACGGCGTGTGCGTGTGCGAATGGGCGGAGCTTATTGAGAGCGAGCTGCCCGAGGTACGTGTGGATGTGAAAATAGAGCGCGCCGGAGACGATGCGCGCAGGATAATAGTGGAGAACATTGGCGCATGAAACTGTTGGGAGTGGATACCACGGGTCAGAGCATGTCCGTGGCGGCGACCGACGGCGATAAGCTGCTGGGCGAAATATTTGTGGACAACGGCAAAAAGCATTCCGTGACGCTCATGCCTGCCATAGACCAGCTTTTGAGTTTGGTGGAGCATGATATCGCCGAAATGGACGCCTTTGCCGTAACGGTGGGCCCGGGTTCCTTTACGGGCATAAGGATAGGCGTGGCGGCGGTGTCCGCTTTGGCCTATGCCACGGGCAAGCCCATATACGCCGTATCCACGCTGGACGCGCTGCTTGAGAACGCGTCCGGCTTCGCGGTGAGCTGCGCAATGATGGACGCGCGGCGAAACGAGGTATACACGGCTGCCTGGCGGGGCGGAGAACCGCTAATTAAGGAAAGCGCCATTCCGGTGGAGCAGCTTTTGCACGAGCTGATGCTGTATGACGAGGTGGTGTTCGTGGGCGACGGCGCGCTCAGATACCGCGAGCAGATATTGGCCGCAAAGCCGGACAGCGCCTTTGCGGGCGAGCAATTCATATTGCAAAGGGCAAGCTCTGTGTGCATGTGCGCGCTGCGGGGCAGGGCAGCGAGGGTCGCGCACGACGGTATAAAGCCGCATTACCTCCGCGAAAGTCAGGCGGAGAGAATGAAGAGGTTGAGAGAAATTGAGCAGTAAAGCGTTGGATTTGCAGGGCAGGCCGGTATTCCCCGAGCTTGCGCGCAGGCCGGAGGAAGAAAAGTTTGCCGGAAAGATAGCCATAAGGCGGGCGGAGTTTTCCGATCTTGAAAATATATTCGATTGTGAGCAAACCTGTTTTGAGCATCCGTGGACTTACGCAATGCTTTATGAGGATATTGTGGAAAACGGCAACACCGTGTATATGGTGATGGAGCTGAACGGACGAACCATAGGCTACGGCGGCATGTGGATAGTGATGGACGAGGCGCACATAACGAATGTGTGCGTTATGCCGGAGCACCGCGGCAAGGGCTACGCGCGGCTTTTGATGAAGCGGCTCGCCGAGGTGAGCAGGCAATACGGCGCGCGAAGCATGACGCTGGAGGTGCGCGTTTCAAACAAGTCGGCGCTCAGGCTATACAAAAAATGCGGCTTCACAATACAAGGCCTCAGAAAGCGCTACTACCAAAACCGTGAGGACGCTTACGTGATGTGGACGGAGCGCGATACGCTCACCGAACATTGAATAAATCTTTGACGGACGGGAGAACCGCTATACTATGATGCATTCGGATTTTTACGCGCTTTCGGCCTGCGCCCTAAGCGTGCTCTATATACCATTCCTCGTGATAGCACAGCTTCGCTTTGCGCATATAATGCAAACGGAGGGCTACTCGGCAGGGAGGTATTTTTTGCGTCTGCGCAAATATTTTATGCTCTGCTTTTTGCCGCTCATAGGCGTGTGCGCCATAGTTGGCCTTGGCCGCGTTATAATGGACGCTTACCTGGTGAACAGCTCGCTTTTTGAAATGGATTATATGTATGGCTTTTTTGTGGTGCTTATGGTGATATCGGCGGCGGTGGCCGTTGTTTTTTACCAGTACGTAAAAGCCGTTAAAATAGAGAGCCAAACAACGCCCATAGTGTGCTCAAACAGACTTATAGGCGTTTTTGTTTTGAGCGTGGCCTTTGTGTGCCTGCTTGCGCTCATGGAAAACATAATGGAAAACGGGAGCATGCTGGTGTTCTTCGTGCCGCTTACCGCCCCGCTGCTGGTGCCTCTTTCCAACGCGGTCATGGGCGGGCAGAGGACGGCGCGCGCGGCCGCGTAACGTTTTAAAATAAGTATCATATAAAGTAATAAGGAGAGAATTTATGCAGAAAATTACGATGAACGTGCCTTTGGTGGAGATGGATGGAGACGAGATGACTCGCATTATCTGGCAGATGATAAAGGATGACCTTATTACGCCCTTTGTTGAGCTGAAATCTGAATATTACGACCTTGGTCTGAAATACCGTGATGAAACGGACGATCAGGTCACCATAGACTGCGCCGAGGCCATAAAGAAATACGGCGTGGGTGTGAAGTGCGCCACCATAACGCCCAACGCGCAGCGCGTGGAGGAGTATGACCTCAAGGCCATGTATAAGAGCCCCAACGGCACCATTCGCGCCATGCTGGACGGCACGGTTTTCCGCGCGCCCATACTGGTGAACGGCATAAGCCCCTCCGTTAAAACGTGGAAAAAGCCCATAACAATAGCGCGTCACGCCTATGGCGACGTGTATCGCGATACGGAATACCGCGTTCCGGCGGGCTCCAAATTTGAGATGGTGATAACGACGGACGGCAAGGAGGAGCGCCTTAGTGTGTTCGATTACGAGGGCGGCGGCGTCGCGCTATCCATGTTCAATACGGATAAGAGTATTTCGAGCTTTGCGCGCAGCTGCTTCAATTACGCTCTTGATACAAAGCAGGATCTGTGGTTCGCCACCAAGGACACCATTTCCAAGATATACGACCACACCTTCAAGGATATTTTTCAGGATATATATGACGCCGAATACGCCGCAAAATTTGAGGCGGCGGGCATAGAATATTTCTATACGCTCATAGATGACGCCGTGGCAAGGGTTATTCGCTCTGAGGGCGGTTACATCTGGGCCTGCAAAAACTACGACGGCGACGTTATGAGCGACATGGTTGCAACGGCCTTCGGCAGCCTCGCCATGATGACCTCCGTACTCGTTTCGCCCGACGGCAAATTCGAATACGAGGCGGCGCACGGCACGGTAACGCGCCATTATTACAAGCACCTCGAGGGCGAGGAGACCTCCACAAACTCCATGGCCACAATATTCGCCTGGAGCGGCGCGCTAAAAAAACGCGGTGAGCTGGACGGCATAGACGCGCTGGTGAAATTCGCCGACGAGCTGGAGGCGGCCTCCATACGCACCATAGAAGAGGGCGTTATGACAAAGGATCTCGCGCTGCTATCAGAAGCGCCCGACAAGAAAATCGTAAACACGGGCGATTTCATAAAGGAAGTGGCCTCGCGTATAAAAGTGACCTGGTAAAAAACTCGCCGCGATGCGGTGAATATTTTTTTATACCAATCCCATATAAAAAACGTTAACGTTTTTTATAGTGCGAAGCGCGTATGGGATGGCAT
The DNA here is from genome assembly GCA_964464145.1 of uncultured Christensenella sp. Taxonomy (GTDB): domain Bacteria; phylum Bacillota; class Clostridia; order Christensenellales; family Christensenellaceae; genus UBA5399. Next base: position 15,459 of record CAYXFB010000006.1, on the reverse strand, counting down.
GAGACGAGTTCTGCGCCGTTTGGCGCAGAACATGAGCCTTGCAAAGCGAGGCGTCATCAAATTAAAAGTATTGCTTTTAATTTGATATCAGTATTATAAACACAAAGGAGCGAACGAAAAACTATGTCTCTCTATGAACAATGGCAAAACCTCACCTCCATACCGCAAACGCCGCAGCAACAGCAGGCGTTTTGGGACGATTATTTCGAGCAGGAGACCGGGGTATACGAAAAAATACTGGCCGACACAAGTGCGAAGCGGGAAGGCGCGCTCAAGGACGTGGCCGAGGCGCTGGGTCTTGAGCCGGTCGTTATGGTGGGCTTTATTGACGGAGCGAACACAAGCCTCAAGACTGAGATAGACCTTGAAAAGCTGGAGGAGGAAACGCCCATAGCGCTCGATTTCGACTTTGAAAAGCTGTATTTCAATATGCACGAGGCCAAGGCCAAGTGGCTATACACGCTGCCCGAGTGGGACGACGTGCTCACAAGCGAGAAGCGCGACGAGATAACGCGCGACTGGCGGATAAGCAAACAGGCCGTTTCAGAAAAAACGGTGGGCAGAAACGACCCCTGCCCATGCGGCAGCGGAAAAAAATATAAGAAGTGCTGCGGAGCCTGAGCGTGCTTAGTTTCAGGTGAAGCTCAATGCAAAAGAATTGATAATAGCGAAATACATCGGCCGAAACCGCGCCGATGTATTTTTTGTGTTGGTATAGCACAAAAATGGCATTTATATTGTGAGGTGAAAAGGAAAGTGGAGAAACGAATATTATAGCCCCGATCTGTGTTATATGCATGCAGTGGAGGAGGGCGAAAAGAAGGTGCGCACACGCTTAAAGGCATTGCCAAAAACATGCTTGGTATGCCAAGCGCCGCCCTTAGGTCGTTGACAAAATCAAAATATACATGATAGAATTGGTATGTATTTTTATGAAATGTGTATCGAAATTATTCACCGATCGGTAATATTAGTTTTTTTTTATCGATGACGGATATATTTGAATATGCATGTTCGTGCTCCACGAAAGGACAGCTTATGGATGGCAAAAAAATTGAACCGCGGATACTGAGAGGCATTTCGGTAATCATATTGGTGCTCTTTGCCTTCTTTATAGGCTTATGCGTATTCAACGAGGCTAGCAGATTCAACGTATCAAACGAAAAAAACGTTTTTGACGGCCACGCTGTTTTGGATAAGATGGATTTTGAAAACGGCCGTCCGATCGCGCTTAATGGAGAGTGGGACGTATATGAGGGGATATACCTTGAGCAATATGACGCTGCGGCGCTTGCGAACTCTAAGCTCATGGCGTTGCCCTCCGGCAAGATCACTCAATTTCATCCACCCACCACCTACCGTGTGGAGATCGATGCCGCGCGGGGGGCGACGGAGCTGACGCTGTATATACCCAATTTTCATTCCAACATATCGATCTATGTAAACGGTCATTTACAAAGCCAGTCGCAGAAGTCCGGCGGATACTGGTCGCTAAAGCTGCTGGACGAAAAATTTTTTGATATAAGCCTTGAGGGGGAAACCACCAACGAGCTGGTGCTTTCGGTGGGAAAGGGCGCGCAGGAGGACCCGCTCTATAAGCGCAGTATACTCATAGGCTCCTTTGACAGCGTGTATACCTATGCCTACCTTTCCATGGCAAACACCATGTTTATATTCGGCCTGCTTATAATACTTACAATAAGTGGCTATATGTTTTTGTTCCTATATCCAAAGCATAGGATAATATCGCTTATCACGCTTTTGGACAGCTTTATAACATTCCATGTGCTCTTTGGGCTGGGTAATATATTCGACTATATAGGAGACATGATTGGAGGCATTGTGCTGGGTGACGCCGCGCGAATGTCTTTTCAGATATTCCTTTTGATGGTGGCGGGCATATTCGGCTGTTTGCTTGCGCATTATCTATTCGATAAGGAGGGAAGGGCGCCCAAGCCGCTTTGGCGGCCGCTGCCCTATATGTATGCGGCCTGCGCCATAGTTTTCGCGCTGCGGCTGGATTGGCTGGAATCCTTCGGGATATACGTAATATTGGCCCTGTATCTTTTTACATTGGGCTCACTCTTCTTCCAAATGAAGATATACTGGCAAAAAAACAAGAATGCTTACGCAATGTTTCAAATTTTCAAGACCACGTATTTCGGGGTCGTGGTGATGCTGGACGTTTTGTTTTTGCCGCAGGCCACAAACGTTATGTATTTTGCCTACGCGTATATGATGTTCCTATTGATGCACCTGTTTATACGGCTTTACGACAACCAGACAAGCTACAACAGTGTGGACAAGCTGAACAGGAATCTTGAGCAGCTGGTGGAGGAGCGAACGGCGGAGTTGGTGAGGACCAATAAGATATTGTCTGAAATGTCTATAAGGGACGCGCTGACAAATACATACAACCGTTTATATTTTGAGCGTTACATAGAAGCGGTGCTGGCGAAATTCGATCCGGCGCGGGACGCCCTGCACCTTTGTATGTTCGATCTGGATTTCTTCAAAAATATTAACGACGAATTTGGCCATGACGCGGGCGACCGCCAGCTTATACAGGTGGTGAAAACAATAGACTCCATACTCGGGCAAAACGCCATGCTTGCAAGGGTGGGCGGCGAGGAATTTATGATAGTGTTTACGGACTGCATCACGGCGACGGTGGTGGAAACAATTGAACGCATACGTTTGGCGCTTGAGGCCAATGCTAAAGAAGACCCGAAGAGTACAACGGCAAGCTTTGGTGTAGCTAGGTATCACGAGGGAATGAAGCAAAAGGAGCTTTTGAAGGCCGCGGATAAATGCCTGTATATGGCGAAGGAGCAGGGGCGCAACAGGCTGGTGTGCCTGGAGGATGACGCGCCGACTGATATAGCATAGCCTCAAGGGGGCAAAATTAAAAGAGGCAGGCGCGCAATTTCATAAAAGAATAAATAAACAGTAAAAAACACTTCCGAAATAACCAAATATGAAATTTCGGCTATGGAAAATTTCATTTTGCTATTGACAAAGATAATATGTTTCTATAGAATAAATCCGTTGAAAAATATAGGGTAGCGCTTTTGGCGCGCAATATGAATGAAAACGGGAGGCTTGCGTATGCTTACAGCAATAGTGGGAATAAACTGGGGGGACGAAGGCAAGGGACGCATGGTGGATCTTTTGTGCGGGCGATACGATATAGTTGCGCGCTATCAGGGGGGCAACAACGCGGGTCACACCGTTATAAATGAAAATGGAAAATTTATACTGAATCTGCTGCCCTCAGGCATACTGCGCGAGGGCGTGGTGAACGTTATGGGCGGCGGCATGGTGATAGACCTGGCGCACCTTTGCGGCGAAATGGAGCGGCTGGCCAAGGGCGGTGTGAGGATATCGCCGGAAAATCTCAAGATTTCGGACAGGGCCACTATCTGCATGCCCTACCATGTGGAGCAGGATATATTGGAGGAGGAAAGGCTGGCCGACAGGATGTACGGCTCCACGCGGCGGGGTATAGCGCCCGTCTATGGCGATAAATATCTCAAAAAAACGCTGCGCATGGCCGATCTTATGTACCCCGAGGCGCTTATGGAAAAGCTGGAGGGCATAGTGGAGTGGAAAAACCTCACTATAGAGCGGGCGTACGGCGGGCGGGGCGTTACCGTGGACGCCATGATGACCTGGCTAAAAACCTACGGTGAGGCGCTTTTGCCCCACATCTGCGATACGGGCAGCTTCATAGAAAGGGGGCTGGCCGCGGGCAAGAGGGTCATGTTTGAGGCGCAACTGGGCGCGCTGAGGGATATAGATTACGGCATATATCCCTATACCTCCTCGTCCTCCACCATAGCGGCTTACGCACCCATAGGCGCGGGCATCCCCGGGCGCAAGCTTACAGACACTATAGGAATAATGAAGGCATACTCCACCTGTGTGGGCGAGGGGCCATTCACGGCGGAGCTGGCCGGCAAAGAGGCGGAGGAGCTGCGCGAGGCGGGCGGCGAATACGGCGCGGCAACGGGCAGGCCAAGGCGCGTGGGCGCTTTCGACGTGGTGGCTTCGCGCTACGGCGCGCGCGTGCAGGGGGCGGACGAGATCGCCCTTACAAAGCTGGACGTGCTTTCGTATATGAAACGAATACCAGTGTGCGTGGCCTACGAGGTGGACGGAGAGCGCACTATGGATTTTCCCACGGGAGAGGCGCTTGGCAGGGCGAAGCCCGTTATAGAGCACCTGCCCGGCTGGTGCAGCGATATAAGCGGCTGCCGCAAAAGATCAGAGCTGCCCAAGCTGGCGATAGATTACATAGAATACATGAGTGAGGCCGCGGCCTGCCCCATACGCTATGTAAGCGTGGGCCCGGAGCGGGACGCGTATATAGACATGATGGAGGATTGATGAGAAGCCGGTGCGCGCGCTAAAGCGATATGCACCGGCTTTTTTATATGCTATAATAATACGCGTAATTTTTAAAACGGGGTATTGTTATGCTGCTTACTTTGGACAAGGTTTCCAAGAGCTTTGGAACTGATATAATATTTGAAAATATAAGCGTCACCGTGCATGAGGCGGAGCGCATAGGCTTTGTGGGGGCAAACGGCGCGGGCAAAACCACACTGCTGAACATAATAGCCAAGCGATCCGCGCCGGACGACGGGGCTGTGGCCTACCGCTCTGGGCTGGCCGTGGGCTATCTGCGGCAAAACAGCGGCCTTCAGAGCGGCAACTCCATATTGAAGGAGATGCGCAGCGTTTTTCAGGATGCCATAGACGCGCGCAAAAGGATGGAGGCGCTGGCTCAGGAGATAGCCGAAGACCCCGAGGATGCGGACGCGCTGCGCGATTACGCCGCCGCCGAGGCGCTCTTTGTAGCGCGCGACGGGTACAACATAGATGTGAACATAAAAAAGGTGCTGTCCGGCATGGGCTTTGCGGATGCGCAGTACGATATGGCCATAGACGGGCTGTCGGGCGGAGAAAAAACGCGGCTGGCGCTTGCCAAGCTGCTGCTTCAAAAGCCCGATCTATTGATGCTGGACGAGCCGACAAACCATTTGGATTTCGCCACGCTGGCCTGGCTGGAGGGTTATCTCGCGGATTATAAGGGCGCTATGCTGGTCGTTTCGCATGACCGCTATTTTCTTGACAGGGTAGCCAACCGTATATGGGATATGGACGGCGGCGAGCTCATAGAGTATCGCGGAAATTATTCGGCCTACAAGCTGCAAAAAACGGAGCGGCTGGCCTTCCAGATGAAGGAGTACGAAAAGCAGCGCAATAAGATAGAGAGCATGACGGATTACGCGCGGCGCAACATAGCCCGCGCCTCCACCTCCAAGATGGCAAAGAGCCGCCTTGCGCAGCTTTCGCACATAGAGCCCATAAAGAAGCCCAAAATGCATGTGAAAGCGCCCTCCTTCGGCTTCGATTTCGATAAGCGGCCGGTAAATGACGTGCTTTTTGTGGAGGATATGTCACTGCGCGTGGGCGAGGAGCAAAAGCTCATAGTTTCAGGCATAAATATGGACGTGAAGCGTGAGGAGCGCGTGGCCATAATAGGCGCCAACGGCACGGGCAAATCCACGCTGCTGAAATCGCTGCTGGGCAAGCTGGAGCAGCGGGGCAACGCGGTGTGGGGCAAAAACACGCTGATAGGCTATTACGATCAGGAAAATAAGGACATGAAGCCCGCGAACACCGCTCTTGAGGAGTTGTGGGGGCGTTTTCCCTCTATGCCGGAGCAGTCTGCCCGCACCATGCTGGGCAGGGTGCTTCTGACCGGCGAAGAGGTGTATAAGCAGGTCTCCTCACTTTCGGGCGGAGAGCGCGCCAAGCTGGGGCTTTCCATACTCATGGCCGGGCGGTACAACGTGCTGGTGCTGGACGAGCCAACCAACCATCTCGATCTTCCCGCGCGCGAGGCGCTGGAGGAAGCGCTGAAGGAATACGGGGGAACGCTGCTCTTCGTTTCGCATGACCGCTATTTTGTGAACGCGCTGGCCACCAACATCATAGAGATCGCGGACGGCGGCATGTATTGCTACGCGGGCAATTTCGACGAATATACCGAGCAGCGCGAAAGGCAGCGCGCGAGCGAGGCGCCCGAGGCGGATGGTGCGGAGCAGCCCAAGAAAACGGACAACAAAAAGGAACAGCGCCGCCAGCAGGCACAGCAGCGGCAGCGCGTAAGTGAGATAGAAAAACGCATAGCGGAGCTGGAGGCGGAGGAGGCGGAGCTAAACGCCGCTATCGCGGGAAACCCCGCGGATTTTGAGCTGCTGGCCGAGGCCTGCAAGCGTCTTGAGGAGGTCAAGGCGGAGCATGAGACCGTGATGGAGGAATGGCTGGAGCTGGTATAAAAAAAGGCGCATTGCGCCAAACAGACTGTCGAAGTTATTCCGCAAGCTGAAAATCAAAGGTTTATTGTTTCGCGCACTCTTTTATATAATCCACCGGGGCATCCATACGCGCGGCAACCTGTTCTTCGGACAGTCCGCTTTTGAGGAAACGTTTTACGACCATCGTTATATCCTCTGCTACTTCTATGATGTGGTGGTCCGGGTCATAAAAACGAACCGCCCTTTGACCCCAGCTATGCTCGATCGGCTCATGCACATATTCTATATTGGCGGCTTCCAATTTCGCAAAGAACTCATCGATATCGGCTTCCTCAAAATAGAGCTCTATCGCGTTGTTGTTGAGTTTGATGTCTTTATTGTTTATGAAGGCAGACCAGGTATCCATCGTCTGCAGAAACAGGCCATTTTCCAATTGAACGTTTGCGCCAAAATCCGCAATCACGTTCACGCCGAGTATGTCATGGTAAAATTTTTTGCTTGCATCCATGTCGTTAACTGCAATAAGCGTACCTTTGTACATATTGTTTTTCTTCCTCCAAAATTTACTGTATCCTATTTGAGCGGAGCGGGCAGCTCCTTTATTTCTTCTGTGGATTGCCACACTATGGTGCAGGGCAGCAGGTTGCCGGGTATCTCCACGTAGCCGTCCCGCTGATTAAGCTCCATGGGCAGCACCACATAGCTGGCCGAAACGTAGGCGGTTTTTATTGTTTTGCCGCCAGACAGCTCCTTGGGCACGGGTATGTTTATGGATATATCAAGATCGGGATGTATGCGGGGCGACTGGCCGGGCTTGCTCTTGCGCGAGGTAAGAGAGCTGTCGTACAACAAAAGCGCTTCCTTGCCGTCCAAAAATTTCTCTATGCGTGCCTTTACCCGATCAAAATTATTGCAGACCAAATGCATCTCCCTGTCCTCATACAGCTTGGGAGGGGCTATGTATCGGTTTATAAGCATGGCCGCAACAATGCCTATTGCCGTGTCTATCATGCGGAAAACGGCCAGATAGTAGGGGTTTTGGTTATTGGCGGAGGACATGAGAGGCGCCGTTAAAACAGTTATATAAACTATGGCGCAAATAACCGAGCTGCCCGGCATCTTTATCATATTGCACACGTATATAACAAGAATTATTCCCAGCGGAGCGAAAACAAAAAATAGGCTGTGCATGTCCTTGTTTTCCATCACAGGTATCAGCAGCATGGCAACGCCGCCGCCAATAGCCGTGCCCACGAGGCGGTTCACGCCTATTTTGAGCGTGTTTTCTATTGTGGACTGCATGCAAACGATGGCCGCGATGGAGGAATACAGCGTTATTTCCCTGTTTATGGAATAGGTGATCAGCAGGCAGATCAAAACACACAACGCCGTTTTGATGTTGCGCATACCCGGCAGATTAAGTTTTACAGTCTTTTCACCCTTCATAGCACCCATCCTCTTACAAGCGCCCGCCTTATGGCGGAAGCGCGGACTGACCTGTCTTATTATATATAGGACTATTCATTTATTATATATGTTCCATACTCTAAAAAGAATAGTAAAATTGTTAAAATATAATAAATAAAGTTCTATAAACGTGAGCGAAGGGGCTATATATGGTATAATTTTTAAAATAATTTGAAATTTGAGGTTCAATAGCTGAATATGAAGGATTTCTTTAAAAAAACGACCGGTAAGATCGTCATAATAGCGGCGGTGGGCATATGCGTGCTTGCCGTGTTTTTGGTGAAGAACGGCCAGGAAGCGCGGGTCGCGCCTGCTGTTACCGATGAAGCGGCGCAGGAGCAGATGACGCAGCAGGCAAGGGAAACGGCCGCCGCGGCCACCCAAACGCCCAAAGCCGCGCTTGGCGAAGGCGAGGCGGCACAGACGGAGCGGCAGAGCGAGCCCAAGGAGGCATTGCCCATATTCATGGAGTTTGGCGCGGATTGGTGCCCCTACTGCGAGCAGATGAAGCCCACCATTGAGGAGCTCAAAAAGGAGTACGAGGGAAAGCTGCAATTCGTGGAGGTGAATATAGACGACGAGCCCGAAACGGCGGCGGCCTTCGGTGTGCGCAGCGTGCCATATTATGTGCTGGTGGATGCCGAGGGGCAGCCAGCTCTGGCCTATCCCGGAGCCACGACAAAGGAAAAATTGCAGGATTTCATTAAAGAGGGCGTGGGGGTGGAACCGTGATAGCGGTAATGCAAAACCTAAGCGACATGATAGCGGCCAATATATGGATAGGGCCGCTTATCTGCCTGCTGGCGGGCATACTGACGTCGTTCACGCCCTGCTCGCTTTCCACCTTCCCGCTGGTGATAGGCTACGTGAGCGCAAACAAGAGCGGCAAACGCTCTGCGCTCATATATTCGCTGCTGTTTTGCCTGGGGATGATGATAACATTCACGGTGATAGGCGGCGTGCTGGCGGCGGTGGGCAGCTTCTTTTCCATGACGGGCGCGTGGTGGTATATAGTTTTGGGTATACTAATGCTCTTCATGGCGCTTGTTATGTGGGACGTTATAAAAATATTCCCCAACTGCGGCGTGCGGCAGACCACCACAAAGCGCGGCGGACTGGGCGCGTTTTTGCTGGGGCTATTGGGCGGCGCTTTTGCCTCGCCCTGCGTCACGCCCGTGCTGGCCGCCATAATAGCCGTGATATCATCCTCGGGAGACATGGCAATGGGCATACTCATGCTGGTGATGTACGCCATCGGCAACAGCATACTGATTACGGCGGTGGGCGCTGGCCTGGGTTTTGTGAACCAGCTGGCGGGCTCTGCCAAGCTGGCGAAGGCGGGCAAGGTGATAAAAATAATATTGGGCGCGCTGGTGTTTTTGCTGGGACTGTATCTGCTGTACACGGGCTTTTGATTCGATACTAAAGTTGAAAAAGCGCCGACCGTGTAATATAATATTTTTAACTGATCACAATTGATATTTTTCTGGGAATAATTTTAATTGTCGCTGCATATATTAATATGTGCCGGAGGATGAAGGGGCATGGGAAAAAGGCATAGCGCGGGCATAAAGCGGATAAACCGTTTGCTTATAGTCATTGCTGCCGTTATTTCCGCGGTTGTTGTGATATACACTTATGTTTGCATTGTGAATACGAACAATCTGGCGGACTACTCGGAAAACATTTACGAAAATTATTATAAAGCAATGCTGAACGCCATGAACTATAAGGAAAACATAATGAACGTGCGGGAGACGATGTATGATCTGGTGGAAAACCCGGACAACCCGCGCGTAGAGCAGGGCATAGAGTTTTTGTATAGGGCGCGCGAATCCGGCAGCTACAACGTTGACCAGATAGCGGCGAGGAACGAGGGAGAGATGATGAACCACCTCAAGACGCGGGTGGATGAGATAAAACTGGTGCACGATGATATAATAAAGCTGGTGGAAAAGGGCGACGTTGCGGCGGCGAAAAAGCTGCTGGGATCGCGGGGTGAGGCACTTTACAATGATATAGACGGTGTGCTGGACACCATCATAGAGCGCGGCTCGGGAGATATAGAGTTTTATGTGTCCAAGGCGCAGGAGCTAAACGAATATACAAACCTTACATCGCTGGTGCTGGGCGCGCTGGTGATAATTTTTTCCGTGACGGCTTCCGTGATAGGCGCGCGCACCATATATGTGAGAAACAACGAGGTATATGAGCGGGAGGCGCTCTTTAACGTTATAACGGAAAATGTGGACGATATTTTTTTGATATACGATCTGAACAAACAGCAGGTGGAGTATGTAAGCGACAATGTGGATCGGGTATTTGGCATAAACGCGGAGGAGCTTATTTACGAGGAAAAGAAGGCCGTTGAGGGCAGCGTGGAGGACAGCATATACGGCAAGCTGAAGGATATGGTGAAAAAAGAAAACTTTGTTGGCAAAACCGAGCTGGAATTTACCCAACGAAACAAGCGTACCGGCGAGGCGCGCATAGTGCAATGCAGGATGAGCCCGCTACCGGATAAGGACGGTCAGCTAAATAAAATGATTTGCATATCGCGCGATATGACTAACGATATTGAGGCTAAAAATGTTTTGCAGCAGGCGCTGAGCGCCGCGCAAAACGCGGAAGCCGCGCGGCGGGATTTCCTTTCCCGCATGAGCCACGAGCTGCGCACGCCCATAAACGCCATTGTGGGAATGCGCGCGATAGCGGAAATGTCGTTGGGGGACAGCGAAAAAACAGCCGACTGCCTCAAAAAAATAGATGTAGCGTCGAAATATCTGCTGGAGCTTGTGAATGACGTGCTGGATATGTCTAAGATAGAATCCGGCAATATGAAGCTGGATTATGGCGTTTTCGATCTGGACGCCATGCTGGAAAGTATAAGCTCCATAATATATCCGCGTTCTGTGGAGAAAAAGCAAAGCTTTGAAACAGAGCTTTTGGGGGTGAAACAAAAGCTGTTTTTTGGCGACGAGATGCGCATACGGCAGATAGTGCTAAATTTCCTCACAAACGCCGTAAAGTTCACGCCGGAGGGCGGCAGCGTAAGGCTGGTGGTGGAGCAGGGCGATTTGAAGGATGGCTGCGTATACAACAGATTTGCCGTATATGACAGCGGGCCGGGCATAAGGGAAGAATTTATGGACAAGCTTTTTCGCCCCTTCGAGCAGGACAGCCTGACGCTGCCGCGCGGGTACGCGGGCACCGGGCTTGGAATGGCGATAAGCAAAAGCCTGGCCTCCATGATGGGCGGAGACGTGAGCGTTTGCCAAAACCCGGAAGGCGGAGCGGTGTTTAGCCTTAATCTGCTCATGACGGTGCCGCAGACCAAGTATATACCGCCGCAGGAGCGTGCGCAAAGCGATTCAAAGCGCTTCGATTTCAGCGGAAAACGCGCGCTGGTGGCCGAGGACAACGAAATAAACATGGAAATAATAGAGGAGCTGCTGCGCGCCGTGGGCTTTGAGGTGGAGGGCGCGCAGGACGGCAGGAAGGCTGTGGAAAAATTTGAGGCAATGCCCGAGGAATATTACGATATCATTTTGATGGATATACAAATGCCGGTAATGGACGGATATATGGCGGCGCGCAAAATACGAGACTGCGGCCGCGCGGACGCCAAGGATGCGCTTATAGTGGCAATGTCCGCAAACGCCATGCCGGAGGAGATAGCAAAGAGCTTGAGCAGCGGCATAAATGCGCATCTTGCGAAGCCGCTGGACCCCAAGCTGATGTTTTCCAGCATTGAAGAGTTGCTGAATGAGCGGGAAAAACGAGGGGGCGGTTTGTATGAACGATAATATTTGGGAAGAGCTGCGTGCGGCGGGAGTGGAGTATACGGAGGGATTGAACAGGCTGAACGGCAGCGAAGCGCTATACATCAAGCTGCTGGGGAAGTTCACGGGCGACGGTAACTACGCCGATTTTTTGGCGTGCATGGAGGCGGGCGATACCGCGCAGGCCGCAATACATCTGCACGCGCTCAAAGGGCTGGCCGCGAACCTTAGCATGAATGCGCTATATAAAGAATGCATAGAAGCGGAAAAGGCCTTGCGGGCGGGTGAGCCGGTGAAGAATATGGACAGCCTGCGCCGCAGCTACGATACGCTGATTGACGCAATAAAACGCGTTTAAGGCGTAAAAAAAACGCGCGAAAATTTTTTAGTCAAAATATCAATAAAGTTTTGTTTTTTGCATAAATGTGATATACTGGATATAATAATTGTATTTTTATACTTTATATGTTGTGGTGGGCATTAGAAAGGTCCGGGTTTTGTATTGAAAAGTAATGTTGTGCTTATAGTTGATGACGTTGAGATCAATAGGGACATGCTGGCCGAGCTTTTTTCAAACGATTACACAATAATGGAGGCGGCCGACGGCGAGCAGGCTATTGAGATAATCGCCGCGCACAAGGAGGAGATAGCAATAATCCTGCTGGATGTTGTGATGCCCAAAAAGGACGGCTTCGACGTGCTGGATTACATCCGTTTCAACCGTTTTTTAAACGATATACCGGTGATAATGATATCCGCCGCCGACGCGGAAAACGTGGAGATGGAGGGGCTGAAGCGGGGCGCGAACGATTTTATAACCAAGCCATTCAACGCGAACATAGTGAAGCAGCGCGTTAGAAACGGCATAGAGCTGTTTCGCTACAAACGCAGCCTGGAGAGTATAATTCGTCAGCAAACGGAAAAATATATGGGTATAACGGAATTTGTTATAGACGTGCTGATTTCGGTTATGCAAGTGAAAAACAACTCCACGCGCCGCTCATTGCAGCGCATACGCTCCTACACAAAGGAGATACTCGGCTTTATATACGAATATTGCGACGACAAATTTGGGCTGACTGTGCAGAAGATAGGTCTTATATCCACGGCCTCCGTGCTGCACGATATTGGCATGCTGCTCATACCCGAGGAGATAATAGAGCGCCGCTCTCAGCTTACGCCGGACGAGAGAAGGGTGCTGGAATCTCATACGGAGCAGGGCTGCCAGATAATAGAATCCATGAGCAACCTTGAAAACCGGGAATATATAGACATGGCGCTTGAGATATGCCGCTGCCATCACGAGCGCTGGGACGGCTCCGGCTATCCCGAAAAGCTGGTGGGCGACGAAATTCCCATAAGCGCGCAGGTGGTGGGCATCGCGGAGATGTATGACGAGCTGAGGGAAGGCTCTGCCACCGGCCGAAAATATTCGCACGGGGAGGCCATGGAGGCCATAGGGCGCGGCGATTTCGGCATGTTTTCGCCCGTGCTGGTGGAGAGCTGCAAGCTGATGGCGGACAATCTGAACGATATATATATGCAAAACAGGGAATGATCATCAAAAGATATCAAAACCGCCCGGTACAAGCCGGACGGTTTTTTCAAAAGATACAAAGAATGTTATTGACAGTCATGCGACCGCGTGGTATAATCAAATCACCGTAAGAGAAGGGCTCCAAAAGACTCGCAAGGTAGCGGGTCGGGTGCGAAATGTAAAGTATTCAGGTGCGAAGGTGGGGTCTGATATAAAAGTTTGATAAGGTGGTCTTTGTAATGGAATATTTACCGGGAACCACGGTGGAAGTGAACGAAAACAATACGGCGCAGGGCTTTTTGGATTCGGCCTTCGTGATCGGCGGGCTGGTGCTTTCGCAGATCGTGCAGCTTACCGAGCTGGAGCCGCATACCGTACAAAATTGGGTAAAGCGAAAGTTCATTTCTCCGCCGGTACAAAAAAAATATGACTGCAACCAGTTTTGCAGGATAGCAATAATAAATATGCTCAAGGATACTTTCAATATTGAGCGTATAGCCGCGATGCTTCAATACGCTGAGGCGCAGGGCGGGGCGGACGATATGACGGTGTATATAATTTTTTCAAACGTCATAGCGGCGCTGCCCGAGGACGCGGTGGAGGCGAGAACGGATGTGGACGAGGTCATATCCGCCGAGTTAAACGCGAGATCGTTTGATGTGCAGGTACAAAAGAGGCTGCACGGCACCATAAAGGTGATGGTGATGGCGTTTATATCGGCACGGATAGGCAGACGTGCGGATCTGCTCTTGAAACAGCTGGAGGAGCAATATTGATTTTTTCCGCAGCCAGCGAAATGTTGCAATGTTTTATATTTGAAAGGAAGTGACTCTAATGGTTGAATGGTGGAACGCAATGAGCCTGGTGGAACAGATATTTGCCGTAATTGGCATAGCGTCCACAGTTTTGCTTGTGATACAGGTCATATTGCTCATATTCGGGCTGGGCGGTTCGGGAGCGGATGGCTCCGCTGACGCGCCTGACGGCTCTGCGGACGGGTTTGACGCGGACGTGTCGGACGGTGCGCATACCGGGTTGGACATACATGTGGACACTCAGACCGGGGATATAAGCGTGGACGCGCCGGACGGCATACCGGATATAAACATACATCCGGGTGATTGGTACGGCGACGGCCCCACGGGCGATTTCACGGCGGACGGTGTGCGTACGGATACCTCGCTGGGCGGGCTGCACCTGTTTACATTGCAGGGCTTCATAGCATTCTTCGCCGTGTTCGGCTGGTCGGGTCTGCTTATGCTCAAGTCCGACGTTGCGCCCCCGGCGGGCGTGGCGCTGGCCATAGTGTTCGGCATACTGGCAATGCTGGCCGTGGCGTGGGTGTTTAAAGCCATGCTGAGGCTGCAGCAGGACGGCAGTATGGACATAAGAAACGCTCTTGGAAAATCCGGCACGGTGTATCTTTTCATACCGCCGGGCAGAACGGAAAAGGGCAAGGTGTCCATCATGGTTCAGGACAGGCTGATAGAGCTACAGGCAGTGACGGACGACGAGCAGGGCATCAAAACGGGCGCGGAAGTGACAGTTGTGGGTATATCCAACAAAAATACTTTGATCGTTGTGAACAAGTAGGTATAAAAAAAGTTGTTTCGTGTGAAATGAAAGAGGTGGTATCGTGAGTATTGAAAGTTTGATTCTTATCGTTGTCATTGTTGTGCTGGTGTTCATGTGTCTGCTCATATTCCTTACAAGATACAAAAAATGCCCGTCTGACAAAATTATGGTCATATATGGTAAGGTGGGGCAAAACACGGATGGCACAAACCGTACGTCCCGCTGTATACACGGTGGCGCGGCCTTCATTTGGCCGGTGATACAGGCGTACCAGTATTTGGAGCTGACGCCCATATCCATACAGGTTGATCTGAAAAACGCGCTTTCGCGCCAAAACATACGTATAGACGTGCCCTCCATATTCACGGTGGGCATATCCACAGAGCAGGGCGTTATGCAAAACGCGGCGGAGCGCCTGCTGGGGCTTAAACAGCACGAGATACAGGATCTGGCAAAGGACGTAATATTCGGCCAGCTGCGTCTCGTTATAGCCACGATGGACATCGAGGAGATAAACACAGATCGCGACAAGTTTTTGGAAGCGGTTTCGAGAAACGTTGAAACGGAGCTCAAAAAAATCGGTCTGCGCCTTATAAACGTGAACGTTACGGATATAAGCGACGAGAGCGGTTACATAATGGCTCTTGGTAAGGAAGCGGCGGCCAAGGCGATAAACGACGCTAAAAAGTCGGTTGCCGAAAAGGTGCGCGACGGTTCTATAGGTGAGGCAAACGCCCAGATGGATCAGCGTGTGCAGGTGGCCACGGCC
>CAYXFB010000005.1:6895-67348 GCA_964464145.1 uncultured Christensenella sp. | reverse complement strand
AGACATTAGTCTGATTCTTCCCCCATTATGCGGTTTTGAATGTGCTTGCACGTTTTACAACTTAATATAGTGTAATGTAGCCAGCAGGTTCGCCTGTAGGCATAACATAAAAATTTCCGGTGGCGATAGCTTAGGGGATCCACCTGTTCCCATTCCGAACACAGAAGTTAAGCCCTAAAACGCCTAAAGTACTTGGCTGGTGACGGCCCGGGAGGATTGGTAGCTGCCGGATTCAAGTTTTAAAACATTTTAAAGCGAGGAGCTCTTTTGACGAATGTCTTAAGGGTTTTTTGCTTTATATAAGGTTAAAAGTGTCCTGCTGGCATATAATAACAAAACATGAATAATACGTAAAATAATTTCACATATATGCGAGTTTTTGTTGATTATAGGCACGGTATGATTTATACTAAAAAAAGCTTCATAAATATAGGAGGACGGAACTATAAACGGTAAGCTTTGCGCTATTTTAATTGGCATCGGCGCTGTGATAATGATATTTGCAACATATAAATATGCTCAGTTGCTTAAACGAAACAGGCAGGAGACATACACATCCAAAAATGCGAACAGGATGCTGGAAAATGTTTCGTTGATATTGCCCATCATGTTCATATTTGGCTATGCGGCCGTATTTGTTTATTCGCTTGTTGTGGAGCCGCCGCCTGCTTTGCTGGTGATCGCGGGAATATTCTTTTTCGGCGCAATATTCGTTTTTGTATCTGTAAAGGTTCAGGTGTCCATAACCGGCCAGCTGCACGATAAAACTATGGAAGTCATGCGAACCTTTGTGAACGCTATAGACATGAAGGACACTTATACGAAGGGGCATTCGCAGCACGTATACAGGGTGACAGAGCTGTTTTATGAGGTGCTCCCGGACGATATGAAGAGCAAAATAAACAGGTCTATGCTGCTGGACGCAGCACTGCTGCACGACATAGGCAAGCTGAGCATCAGCGACGATGTATTGAATAAGCCCGGCCCGCTCAATGAAGAGGACTGGGCGACAATGAAGACGCATCCGGAAAACGGAAAAAGGATACTGGACGATACAAGTTTTTCAGGCATAAGCGAATGGGTGCTGTACCATCACGAGCGCATGGACGGTAAGGGATATCATAAGCTGCCGGGCGATAAGATACCCATAGAAGCGCGCATAATATCGATCGCCGATACCTATTCGGCGCTCTGTACGGACAGGATATACCGCCCCAGGAAGCAGCACGATAGGGCAATCGAGATAATGCTGGGAGCGACGGTGGACCAACTAGACGGCGCGCTGGTGAAGTATTTCACCAATATAGATAAGGAGGCTCTCGAAAAGCTGCTCTATGATCTGGAGCTGGTGGAGCCGATGAAGGCGGGCAATGTGGCCGCTTAAAACAGTGTAAATAAAATAGCGGTGCTGCTATCTAGCGGCACCGCTATTATTGTTTTTGCGACTAGAATACTACTTTTTTACCGTAGTATGCGCACTCCAGTATGCGCTCCAGCTCTTCGGGGCTGGTTTGCCTCGGGTTGGAGAGCGTGCACGGATCGTTAAAAGCGTTTTCGCCTATCTCTTTTTTGTAGGTATTGAATTTAAACTCGTTCACGCCCGCCTCTTCGAAAGTAAGCGGCAGATCGAGATTGCGCGCCAGCACCTTTATTTCGCGCACGAGAGACATAACGAGGTATTTGTCACGGTCACCGTCGTAACCCATGCGACGTGCTATGTTGGCGTAATAGCGCAGCGCGTCCGGCTGCTTTTTGTTGTATTCTATTACGTAGGGCAACAGTATGGAATTGCACAGGCCGTGCGGTATGCCAAACAGCCCTCCCGTTTTGTGCGCTATGGAGTGGCATATTCCAAGCTGCGCGTTTGTGAATGAAATTCCCGCCATGCAGGAGGCCACGTGTATCTCCTCGCGCGCGTCTATATCGCCCGCGTACGAATCCTCGAGGTAGGAGACTATTATTGAAATAGAGTGTATGGAGAGCGGCCGCGTGAAGCGTGAACGCTGCTTTGAGACGTAGGCCTCTATGGAGTGCGTAAGCGCGTCCATGCCCGTGTATGCCACCAGCTTGGGCGGCATTGTGGTCGTGAGGTCGCTGTCCAATATGGCTATGTCGGGCGTTATGTTGAAGTCCGCAATGGGATATTTCACCTTTGTGGCGTGATCGGATATCACTGAAAACGCCGTGACTTCGCTGCCCGTTCCCGAGGTGGAGGGTATTGCCACCATTATGGCCTTGTTCCTCAGCCGGGGAAGCGGCTTAGACAGAAGATCGTCGAACGTGAGCTGCGGGTGCTCGTAGAATACCCACATGGCCTTGGCCGCGTCCAGCACGGAGCCGCCGCCTATGGCGATTATTATGTCGGAATGCTTTTCCTCCATAACGGCCGCGCCGCGCTTTACAGTTTCAACGGAGGGCTCCGCCTCAACATCTGTAAAGCAGCTTATGTTTTCCATACCCGCTTCTGTGAGTATGCGTATGAGCATATCCATCCAGCCCAGCTTGACCATGGCCTCATCCGCTACTATGAAGGGGCGCTTATAATCGCTGAACTGCCTTAATTGAAGTATGGCGTCCTTACCAAAATATATGTCCCGTGGCACCGTAAATCTGTGCAAATCAAACATCTCCCATCGAATAAAATTTATAAATCATTATGTTACTTATTATATTAATAGCATTCCCGGTTTTATGCAAGTTTAACGTGATTCAACTCAGTTGAAAGCAATAAATGGCGTAAAAGGGGAAAAAAGCCGAGTATAATTGAAATTAATTTCAGCATTTTGTATTAAAACATCGTATTCTATTGAATACTGTTCCATATTAGCGTTTTGGCCAATTGACGCTTGTGTTTTTTTGCGATATTGTGTATATTAGGATTTATTAAAACCCGGTCGCATGTTTGATAAATCCGCAAGGGCGTTAAATCGTATGTGACGCTTCCCCAAGTGAGAAGCGGGCTGGGGGTTGTTTTGGCAAGGGATATTGAAGGCAAAGAACTAAATTTAATGATCAGCGTCATAAAAAAATACTATGAGCTGGGTATGACTCAGGAGCAGATAGCCAAGGAGGAGTTTATATCCAAATCTTCGGTGTGCAGGCTCATTAAAAAGGCCGTGGAAAACAATTACGTGAGCTACCAGATAAATTATCCGGTGGAATCTGTAAGGGCGCTGGAGGACGAATTCAAGAGCAGATTCGCGCTGGACAAGGTGTTCATAAGCCCGTCCTACTCCGAGGATACGGACGCGAATTTGAAGGATGTAATAAAAACGGCGGTTGAAGATCTTGTAAAGATGGTGCGCCCGGATGATGTTTTGAGCATCACCTGGGGAACCACTATGGACATGCTGGCAAGCGCGCTTGAGAACATGGGCGGGGCCAGCAGAAAATGCTCTAAGGTCGTGCTTATGAACGGTTCGCTGGCGGGGGATATAATCTCCATAAAATCCAGCCAAAACGTTGTGCGGCTCGCCAAGTTTTTCAATGCGGACGGATACATTCTGCCCGCTCCGCTGATACTCGATACTAAGGAAAATGCGGATCTTCTGAGGGAAGATTCCCACATAAAATTTATAATGGACATGATACGCGCCTCGCGAATATCGGTGATGAGTATCGGCGGGGTCTCGCCGCAAACGGTGCTAATGCAACGCAATGCCTATACCAAGGCGGAGTACGAGCGCTTCATGGAGATGGGCGCGGTGGGCGATATTGCCGGACGCTATTATAACATAGAGGGCAGGACGGTGAGCCGGACGATATCCGAGCGCACGGTGGGGCTGGATCTTGAAGAGCTGAGGAAAAAGGAAATACGCGTGGGCGTGGCCGTGGGCAACCACAAGGTGCGCGCCATACTGGGAGCGCTGAGAGGCGGCTTCATAAATATGCTGTACACGGGCGAGCATACCGCAAAGGCGGTAATTGACCTGCTGGATGGTAAGTGATACTAATTTCAAATTAAAATCATTAATTTGAAATACTGCGCAAAATTGCGCAGTGCCGCTATGCGGCTACGTCTCATGCAATTCCAAACGCGCTAACGCGCTATAAAAACATAAATGCCCCAGGGCATATTCTCTTCCGCCAAAGGCGGAATTCACCTTATGTTTTTAAATGGAATTAGTATGAGTCGAATGGATATTAAAAAATAAGATCGAGGCAAAAACCCAAACTTTAAAATTCGAGAGGAGCGTATTTATTGTTATGGAAAAGACACTACTGATGTCGTTGGATCTGGGCACCAGCTTTATAAAGGCGGCGGTGTACGATACGGGGAGCAACTGCATTGCGGTGGCAATGGAGCCCGTGAAGGACGAGCGTCCCAGCCCGGGCGTATTTTTGCAGAAGGGCGAGTTTTTTGTGGATTCGGCCGTTGCCTGCATGAAAAAGGTGTGTGACGAGCTGGGCGAGCGCGCAAAGGATGTTGAGGCGATAGCTTTTACAGGCCAGATGTCCGGCTTTATGGGCGTGGATAAGGACTGGAACGACGTTACCACCTGGTCCTGCTCGCTGGACAGCCGCTATATGCCATACGCCGAAAAGCAGATGCAGCAGCTCAAGAGCAAATTTTTGCAGATAAGCGGCACAAATTTCCCGCAGATGGCTCCCAAATACGAATGGTTCAAAACCGAATTCCCGGAGCAGAGCAAAAAAATTGCCAAATATCTCATGATAAGCGGTTACCTAATAGGCCAGCTCGGCGATGTGGACATAGAGGACGCGGTAATAGACACCACCTACACCACATGGACCGGCCTTGCGGACATAAACAAGGGCGCGTGGTCGGATGAGATATGCGGCGCTATAGGTCTCGATCAAAAGTATCTGCCCAAGATCGTAAATTCGAACTTTATTTGCGGTAAGCTTTCGGCAAAGACGGCGCAGGCCACCGGGCTCAAGAGCGGCATAGCGCTCGTTTCAGGCGCGGGGGACAAGACGGCGGGCTGCCTAGGCTCTGCCATAGTGGACACCGCGGACATGAACTTTGAAGCCAGCTCTTACGGCGCAATACACAAGTGCGTTACGGAATACCGTCCGGATATGGAAATGGGGCGTTACGACTGCCTGCCCTCGCCCGTTCCCGGCGGCTTTTACGTTACAAAGTTTATAACCGGCTCGGGCATCACGCTGGATTGGTTTATAAACACATTCGTGCGCGAGGAGGGGCAGAAGCTCTCCGAGGCGTTCAAGGATATAGAAAAGAAAATGGAGGTCATCCCTCCGGGATCGAACGGGCTTATGGCTATCGGCCTGCTTTCGGGCAGCGCTATGCCCATAGACGGTTCGCTGCGCGGTATGTGGATGGGTCACGACTGGAGCCACAAAAAGGAGCATTTCTACCGTGCGCTGCTGGAGAGCCTGACCTTCGATTTCGAGCTTTCCTTCAACAGGATAGAGCAGTTCTACCCCGAATATAACAACCTGCCGCAAAAGGTTAAAACTGTGGGCGGCGGCGCGAAATCGCCATTCTGGCTGCAAATGAACGCGGACGTTACGGGCAAGACCTATCAGGTGCTGGATAGGGACGATATTGCCACCTGGGCGGCGGCGCTGCTGGCGGGCAACGCTATCGGCGTGTTCGGCGATCTCAAGGAGACTGCGAAGGCGCACGTGGGAATAAAGCAGGAGTATCAGCCCAATCCGGGCATGCGCGAGGTATATCTGCCCTTCAAGGAGCTCTACGCGAAATATATCGTGGAGCTTAGGGATTATTACAAGCGTATTCAGGAGATAAACGGCCTAGCCTGACAATGACGTACGATATAGACGCCGGTTTTGAGCATTCCAAGCCAAGACCGGCGTTTTGATTGTACAGTAGTGGAAATAAATTTCGCGAAAATGGCAATTTATGAAAAAAATGCAAAACACAAGGTACGATAAAAAAAGTGTTGAAGTAATCACAAGAGCAGTGCATAATATAGTAAAACAACATTTGATAATTTACGTATGACACATGACAATACAACAGCCTGATATGGGGCGTATAGAGCCTAAATAATAATATACAGTAAAAATAATAGCGCGGAATACATTGTGAGTAGATGGATTAGAGTTGATAAATCGGTTGAGCAAAATGCGGATTCCGTAGTGTTGTGTGAAGTGGGGCGATTGATAGGCCCAAAAAGAAAGGAAAAGTTTAGGATATGGCAAATTTTTTAGTGGGGTGCGATGTTGGCACGAGCGGCGCGAAGTCTGTGGTTATTGATGATAGCGGAAATATACTGGGCAGCCACTACATAGAGTACAAGCTGTACACACCCCGTCCGGCCTGGGCAGAGCACAACCCGGAGGATTATTGGAACGCCACTGCCGACACTATGAAGGCGGCGATAGATAAGGCGGGAATAGACGCGGCGGATATAAAGGGCGTGAGCATAAGCGCGCTTTCACCCGGCTGCATACTAGTGGATAAAGACCTCAAGCCCATGCAGTATTCACACATATGGATGGACAGGCGCGGCGTGAAGGAGAGCGAGTGGCTCAAGGAAAAGATAGGCGATCAGCGGGTGTTTGACGTAAGCGCGAACCCCATAGACCCTTATTACGGTACCGTGAAGCTGCTTTGGGAAAAAAACAACCGCCCGGAGCTTTTCAAAAAGACATACAAGCTGCAAACGGCGGCGGATTACCCGGCGATGAAGCTGACGGGCAAGGCCGTAACGGACAACAATAACGCGGCGCTGATCGGCATAGCTTACAACATACGCAAGGACGATTGGGACAGGGATATGCTGGAGGAAATTGGCATAGACCCCGAAATAATGCCAGACATATACGAATGCGATAAGGTGATAGGCGAGGTGACCACGGAGGCGGCAGCAAGGACGGGCCTAAAGGCGGGCACACCCGTTATGGCGGGCGCGGTGGACGCTACGGCGGGCTATTTGGCGGGCGGCGCCATACACGACGGCGATTGGTCGCTCACTATGGGCACGGCGGGCTGCATGGGCGCGATACACGAGGACGCCAACTTTGCCTGGAACATGATAAACATGCGCCACGCGGGCTATTCGGACAGAATGTTCGCTTCGGTGGGCGCCACCATAGCCTTCGGCTCGGTAACGCGCTACTTCCGCGACACATTCGCGCAGTACGAGAAACAGTTTGCCGATACTATAGGCATAGACGTATACGATGTTATGAATCTGGAGGCCAAAAAGGCGCCGGTGGGCTCGGACGGGCTGGTGGTGATACCCTATTTCAGCGGTGAACGCACACCCATATGGGACCCCAAGGCGAGGGCGGTAATATTCGGAATGTCGCTGGCGCACACGCGCGGCCACTTCCTGCGCGCGCTAATGGAGGGCGCTGTGCTGGCACTGTATGACAACTATATGTTCTTTAAGGAGAGCAACGTGCGTGCCAATCCGCCGCTTGTTGTGGGCGAGGGCGGCGCGAAGAGCGATCTTTGGCGGCAGATAGTGGCGGACGTTTTCGGCGTGCCAGTGGCGCGCATGGAGGACGGCGGCGGCGCACCGCTGGGCAACGCTCTCATAGCGGGCGTGGGTTCGGGCGTTTTCAAGGACTACTCGGTCGTTTCGGACTGGGTGGGCGAATATACGGATATAAACGAGCCGAATATGGCGAATCACGAAATATACATGGAGCTTTTCGGCGTATACAAGGAAGTGTACAAGGGCGTGAAAAGCCAGTATCCGGTGATGTCGGATATATTGGAAAAATATCGTAAGGAATAAAAAAACGCGCGGCGGGCGGGGGATCGGCGTGAACAAACCGGGAGGATCGCTGATTTTATACCGCCACAAAGGCGGGTCTGCCCGTGCGTAAAGGAAGGAGGGTGATATTTGAAAAGCGTAGCACTAACTTGAAAATTAAAGATTGACATAGTGGAGAACAGGCGATATAATCAGCATATCATTTAATGGTGCACAACGTGCGTGCACGAGAACGCAAAAACTACAAACAGCTGAAAATACTGGTTATACGAAACGCATGGATATATAAAAAAACAATAAATCTGCGGAAAAGAGCCTGTCTGTACAATGAGAAAGCGCTACACGTCACAAGATATTGCCGATCGTCTGGGGATATCCAGAGGAACTGTATATAGAGCCCTGAACGATAAGGGGCGTATAAGCGAAGAGACCCGAAAAAAGGTGCTCAAGGTTGCCGAGGAGCTGGGCTACAAGCCCAACAGGCTCGCCCAATCACTTGTGATGCGTAAGGAGACCACTATCGCAGCGATACTGCCCACCGTGCCCGAATATTTTTTCGGCAAGATAGAAGAAGGCGTGCGGGACGCGGAGGAAAGGCTGCGGGATTACGGCGTATCCGTGAGGTATTACCACACAAACGCCGTAAACGACGAATTCGCTCAGGCGGAAATCTTTGAAAACATAATAAACAAAAGCTTTGGCGGCATACTCGTGATACCCGCAAACCCGGCTCTGCTAGGGCCGCAAATAGATATGGCGGTTGAGAGGGGCATACCGGTGGTCACGCTGAACAATGACGCGCCGCAGAGCAATAGGCTTTGCTTTGTGGGCGAGGACTCCGTTCGTGCGGGCAGGGTGGCGGCCGGCCTCATGGTGGAATTTATAGGCGGCGAGGGAAGCGTGGCGGTGCTGTCCGGTTCTTTGGCGGCTTCCGGCCTGAGAGGCAGAATAGCGGGCTTCACAAGCGTTATAGAGCGCAACCCTAAAATAGACATGATGGATATTTTCGAGTATTCGGAAAACGAGGCGGAGGCCTACCAGATCGCCAAGAGGCTCATAGAAGAGCGCAAGGACCTAAAAGGCATCTTTCTAACTACCACCACAGGCCTGGAGCCCGTGGCGCAGGCCATTATAGATAGCGGCATGGCGGGAAAAATAAAGCTCATAGGCTTTGATACAAACGAACAGATAGAGCGGCTCACGCGTGACAATGTCATACACGCAACAATATATCAGGATCCCTACGCGCAGGGCTATTACTCATTGAGGATACTTGCGCAACACATTTTAAGCAACGGAAATCCCGGAAAAAATCTAGAAGAGTATATGTACACAAGACTCGACATATTGCTAAAAGAAAAGTCCAAGATGGGTGTCTACCCATTGTACACATTTTAATACAAAAAATCTTTACCGGTTCATATCGAACGGTGATTTTATATACATTGTGCGTTCACGCGAACGCAAGCGTTGTAGAGCGTTTTTTACCCTGCTAGATACAGCTTGAGATAACATATAAATTTTTCGTGGTAATAAGTTTGCCAAATGGAAAAAGAACCTTTGGCAATGATAAATATACTTATTTTAGGAGGAAATGATGTAATGAAGAAGAGAGTTCTGTTAGTTGTTCTTGCTCTGGTTTTGTGTGTATCCCTGGTGGCTTGCGGCAGCTTAGACCCTGCGGCGAACGCCTCTCAGGCACCGGCGGCAGCCGCGCCCGCATCCGAAGCGCCCGCAGCGGCAGCGTCTCAGGCGCCCGAGTCGGCCGCGCCCGCATCCGAAGCTCCCGCTTCTGCGGCTCCGGCGGCCAGCGAGTCAGGCGGACCCGTAACTCAGTCCGGCGGTGTTATTCCTGCGGGTAACGGATATGTTACAGACACAAATCTGGACGGCTCCGGCGAAGTTTATTACATGATCACGTTTGCTTCGGGCGTTGACTTCTGGAAGGGCTGCTATCGCGGTTTCCAGCGCGCCGCGAACCTGTATGGCGCTACCACAGAATACATAGGTACGCCCCAGCAGGATGCTACCGATCAGGCCAGAATACTTGAGCAGGTGGCCGGAACGAAACCCAACGGAATCGCTATAACGGCGGTTAACAGCGAAGCGCTGAAAGAGCCCATCAACAACGTTATGGCGGCCGGCATACCGGTATTGACGTTTGACTCGAACTCAACAGAGAGCAACACGCTTTCCTTCCTCGCTCTTGATAACTACAACGCCGGACGCGCGGCGGGCGACGCACTTGCCGGATTCATAGGCGGCAAGGGTGTTGTAAGCGGTACGCTGGTTCCCGGCGCGCAGAACCTGGAGGACAGGTGGAGAGGTGTTCGTGACATAATAGCGGAAAAATACCCCGACATTTCAATAATAGACCCTGTTAACGGCGAGTATAGCTCTGAGACGGGCGCGCAGCAGGTTTCGGCGCTGCTTACCGCAAATCCCGAAATAAATGGTCTGTTTGCCTCGGACGCTACGGCGGGCGCGGCGGTAGGCACGGCGCTCAAGGAGCTGGGCATCACAAGCGATCAGGTGAAGGCGCTGGCCTTCGATACGGAACCCGCGACGATGGAGCTGCTGGCGGACGGTACACTGGCAGGTACGCTCATACAGGGGCGTGAATCTATGGGCTTCTGGGCATTCCAATTCCTATTTGCCGTAACGCACAACCTGATAGTTGGCGCGAATGATTGGCAGAACGCCAGCCCGCTTCCGCCCATCGTGGACACAGGAATAACGGTTGTTACTCCCGAAACGGTTGCGGAGTTTGCCGAGGACTGGAGCGATTGGGACGTATAATCTTTAAACGGAACGCGCGTGGGGCGGAAACTTTAAAAAGGCTCCGCCCGAGCGCTGAAAAACTTTGGCAGGCATTGTATCGGGGCGAAGAAAAAGCCCCCGGTACAAAGGCTTGCGATTTGTAAAAATGCCGGAAGGAGGGCAAAAGATTGACTGACGAAGTAATTTTGTCCGCAAAGGATATAGTTAAGCAATTCCCCGGAACTCGGGCTTTGAAGGGCGTTAGCATTTCGGTTAGAAAGGGCGAGGCGCACGCTTTGGTGGGGGAGAACGGCGCGGGTAAATCCACGCTTATGAACATAATAGGCGGTGTGTATACCGCTACGTCCGGCACAATAGAATTCCTTGGGAAGGAAGCGCATTTCCACGATACGAAGGAGGCGCAGGACGCGGGGATAGGCTTTGTGCATCAGGAGCTAAACCTCTGCCAGCATTTGAGCGTGGCGGAAAACATATACATGGGCGCAATGAGCGTGATGTCCGGAAAGCTGATAAATTGGAAGCAGCTCAATAAAAAAGCGGAGGAGCAGCTAAAGAAGCTGAACGCGGATTTTGGGCCCACGGCCATAATTTCCTCGCTCACGGTGGCACAGCGGCAGATAGTCGAAATAGTTAAGGCGCTGGCCATAGACGTTAAGCTGCTCATACTGGACGAGCCGACCTCCTCACTCACAGAGCAGGAAACACAGCTTTTGTTCAAGATCATAAAGGACATAAAAAGCCAGGGTATAAGCATACTCTATATCAGCCACCGTTTGGAGGAGATATTTGAGGTTTGTGATTCCATGACGGTGCTGCGCGACGGCGAAAAGGTGAATGAGGTAAGCGTAAACGATATAACTACGGAAAAAATCGTACAAATGATGGTGGGGCGCGAAATAAAGGATATGTATCCGCCAAAGTCTACCAACATAGGCGACGTTTTCATGGATATTAAGAACTTCACGAGAGAGGGAGTTTTCGAAGACGTGAGCTTTGAGGTGAAAAAGGGCGAAATACTGGGCTTTTACGGGCTGGTGGGAGCCGGACGCTCCGAGGTGCTGCGTTCCGTATGCGGAATAGACCCGCATCAGGGTGGAGAGGTATACCTTGAGGGCAAAAAGCTGGACGTTAAAAGCTACAGCCAGATGATAGAGCAGGGCGTGGGCTACATAACGGAGGACAGGAAGGCGCAGGGGCTGTTTTTGCACCGCTCCATATTGCAGAATGTTTCCGCCGCCACGCTGGATAAGGTTTCAAAGGGCGTGTTCATAAAAAATACGCAGGAGAGGGCACTGGCCGAAAAATATGTGGATATGCTGGCCGTAAAATATTCATCGCTGGGCGAAAATGTGAACGATCTTTCGGGCGGCAACCAGCAAAAGGTGATGATAGGCAAGTGGTTGGCCATAAATCCGCGGCTGCTCATATTGGACGAGCCCACAAGGGGTATAGACGTGGGCGCGAAATCCGAGATACACAAGCTGCTGCGGAAGCTGTGCGAGGAGGGCGTATGTATCGTAGTCATATCGTCTGAGCTGCCTGAGGTCATAGGCCTTTCAGACAGGGTTATAGTGATGCACGAAGGCAAGGTTTGCGGCGAGGTGCAGGGCCATGAGATCTGTGAGGAAAACATAATAGTTTTTGCATCCGGTCAAAAAACCGCGAGCGGACAGGCTAGTTAAGGGAGGACGAACTGATATGCAAAAAGAAGTTACTCTAAACAAACAGGGTGGAATAAAAAAATTATTTGCCAGCCGGGAAGCCACGGTGGCTGTGATAGTGGTGGTGCTGGCCATAGTGCTGGGCGTTACCACAAACGGTAATTTTTTCACGCCGCAAAACATACAGGCCACTTTCATAAGCCTGGCGGGCACGGGCATAATGGCCATAGCCATGACCTTTGTGCTCATAACGGGCGGCATAGACCTTTCGGTGGGCGCGATATACGGCCTTGCCGCAATGACGGTGGCCGCGCTCACAAAGTATTATAATTTAAACGTATGGTTCGCCATGGTGATAGCGCTGGCGTTCGCGGCCGGGCTGGGCGCGGTGAACGGACTGTTCGTGGCCAAGATAAAGCTGGCGCCCATGATAGCCACCATAGGTATGCTGAACGTGGCGCGCGGCCTGTGCTACGTTATATCCAAGGGCTCAAACCTGACGCCCACAAATACGGATGAGGTTTTCCGTTTCCTTGGCTCCGGCGTTATAGGCTTTATACCGATGTTCTTCATAATATTCATAATAATCGCCATAATAGCCGAAGTGCTGCTAAAGCGGTCGGTGGCGGTGCGAAAGGTTTTCTACACCGGCTCAAACGAGACGGCGGCAAAGCTGTCGGGAATAAATACGGATAAGGTGAAGCTTGCCACTTACACGCTCAGCAGCTTTTTGTGCGGCCTTGCGGGCATACTGTACCTATCCCGTTTCAACACGGCGGCGGCGGTTGCGGGCAATGGCGACGAAATGAACGTTATAGCCTCCTGCGTAATTGGCGGCGCATCCCTTACGGGCGGCGAGGGCAGGGTGCTGGGCGCTGTGCTTGGTACTGTTCTCATGAGCTTTCTCTCAAACGGCCTCGTGCTGTGGAAGGTTTCGGTGTACTATCAGCAATTGATAAGCGGCCTCATACTGCTGTTGGCCGTATCCATAGACGCTATCTCACACATGAAGCGTAAATAATATGTACAAAAAAAGCGTGTATCCGCCGTTTGAAAAAAGCGGCGGATACGCTCAAATTTAAAAAACGTTTGCCGACGTTTTTGGGCGTCGGGATGAAAAATATAAAAAACAAAAGCAATGGAGGGATTGAATATGCTTACAAAAACAAAACCGAAAATAGGGCTGCTGGCGCTTATGCACGGCCTGTACGACAAATCTCAGCCGGAGATACCCGCAAATCAGGAAAAATTTCTGCGTGACGTAATAGCAAAACTTAGTGACGTTGTGGAAATAGACTTCCCCGGTATATCAAAGGAGCGCTGGGACACTGAGCGCATAGTGAAAAGCTTCAACGACAAGGAGCTGGACGGCATAATGGTGGTGAACGCGCTTTATTCGCCCGGTATGCGCATTGTGCAGGCCTTCAAAAAGAACCACCTGCCCGTTATGATAGCCAACATACAGCCGCTGCCAAATGTTACAGACAATTGGGATTGGAGCCTGCTCACAACAAATCAGGGCATACACGGCATACAGGATACATCAAACATGCTGATGCGTCTGGGCGTGGAGCCTGCCATAATAACGGAGGATTGGCAGAGCGAGGCCTTCAAAAGCTTTGTGGAGGACTGGGCGCAGGCGGCCAACACGGCCAACAAGCTCACCAAGGTGCGCCTTGCCGTTATGCAGAAAATGCAGAACATGGGCGACATAATGGGAGATGAGGTAGCCTACTTCCGCAAGCTGGGCATAGAAGTGCTGCACGAGGGCATAGGCCTAATTGTGAAGCAAATGGGAACGATTACAGAGTCCGAAATAGACGCGCAGATAGCGGAGGACAGTAAAAACTTTGAGGTGCAGCCTAATCTTCCCGAAGCCAGCCACCGTTACGCGGCAAAGCTGCAGCTGGCCTTCGAGAAATTTATGATAGAGAACGGTTACGACGGCTTTTCCGCCAACTTTACCGTGTTTGGCGAGGACGGACGCATAGACCAGCTGCCCATACTGGGCGCGAGCAACCTCATGGCCAAGGGCTACGGCTATTCGGCCGAGGGCGATGTGCACATAATGGCGCTCATGGCTATGGGACATCTTTTGATAGGCGATCCGCATTTCACCGAGATGTATTCGCTGGACTTCGGGCGCGACGCCTGCATGTTCAGCCACATGGGCGAGGGCAACTGGAAGGTTGCGAGGAAGGACCGGCCAATAAAGCTCATAGACCGCCCGCTTGACATAGGCGATAGGGACAACCCGCCCACGCTGGTTTATAGCGCACAGCCGGGGATCGCAACGGCGGCCACGCTGGTGCCCGTAGCGGGCGATTATTACCGCCTCGTGGTAATGCGCGGTGAGGTGCTGGACACGGGCGAGATACCCGGAATACCCATGAACTATACATTCTTCAAGCCGGATACGGGCATACGCGCCTCTATGGACGAATGGCTCAGAGCGGGCGGCACACATCATCAGGTGCTGTGGCTGGGGGATCATATGCGCAAGCTGGAATTTTTGTGTGACATACTGGACATAGAATATGTGGAAGTTTGAGGTGAAAAATAATGAGTAAACTTTCGGCGCTAAAAAATGAGCTGGATAAATATAACGGTGTAGCCCGCATGAAGCCCACATGGCTATGCAGGACGTTTTTGCCGCCCGGACGCAGGCTGAAGCTTCACCCAGACGACATGTACCCCAACGGCGTGGAAAATGGCGGCGTGGCGGAACGTTGGTTCTGCTCCATGGGCGTGGCGGAGACGGGCAAGAAGGACGTTTCGGCCGATACCATGAGCTGGTTTTGGACGGCGGAAGACGCGGAGGGCATATCCTTCCGCGAGGCCATAGAGCAGATGGGCGACGAGCTTTTAGGCAAAGAGGTAATGGAAAAGCTGGGCGGTTACGTTATGTTTTCCAAGTTTTTCGATTACGGCGCGAAACTGCCCCACCATATGCACCCGCTTGAGGAGCACGCCAAAAACATAGGCATGAACCGCAAGCCGGAGTCATACTATTTCCCCATGGAAATGAACAACGTGCTGTATGACAGCGACTATACCTTCTTCGGCTTTGTGCCGGGCACCAATAAGGAGCAGATAGCCGAATGTCTGCGTAACTATAACAAGGCAGATAACCAAATACTCACGCTCAGCAAGGCATACAAAATAAAGCTGGGTACGGGCTGGTTCCTTCCCGCGGGCATAGTGCACGCGCCGGCCTGCGTGTGCACCTACGAGCCGCAGTATTTAAGCGACGTTTCGGTGTTTTTCCAAAACGTGGTGGAGCGCAACTATTTTATAGATCAAAACTACAACAAGAGCGTCATACCCGAGAGCTACAAGGGCGATCCGGTGGATTATCTCGTGAGCATGATGGACTGGGAAAAGAACCTCGATCCGGATTTCCACGCGAAATATTATCATGAGCCCATACCGGTTAAGGATATTGCCGAAATGGAACGCGACGGCTACTATGAGGAATGGATATCCTACGGCAGCGCCGATTTTTCGGCCAAGCGCCTGGTGGTGCAGCCGGGAGCCAGCGTGACCATAAAGGACGCGGCGGCCTACGGATTTATAATGACGCAGGGCACGGGAACGGTGAACGGTCTGGCGGTAGACACGCCCTCCATAATACGCCACGGCCAGATGACGGCGGACGAGTGCTTCGTGGTAGAAAGTGCGGCGAAGCAGGGTGTGACCATAAAAAACCTCAGCGAGTTCACTCCGCTCATAATGATGAAGCATTTCAACGCGGGCAACGCGGACGCGGCGAAATACGTGCAGGAGTAACGCGCTTTGGCAAAAATATTAAGGCTTTTTTCCTCTCTCATTGCCGTATAGTACGGCGCAATAAAAAAACGTCCGGTGGCGGCCGGACGTTTTTTGCGTTTTCCGAAATAGCGGCCTGCGTTCTTTTATCTGCCTATCTTGTCCGCCAATATTATCGCGGCGTATACGTCCTCCGGCGTTACGCGGAAGGGCATGTTGTGCATGGGCTTGCCCTTCTCGCAGCTGGATTCGGCAACGGCCATGAGCTGCTCCCTCGTGGGGTTTTCCACGCCCAGCATGGCGAGGCTGGTGGGCAGATTTGTGCGGTGGCAAAAGGCCAAGGTATGGGCGATCTCCTCCTCCGGCGCGTTTTCAAGCGCCAGATGCACCAGCGTGCCGAAGGCAACCTTTTCGCCGTGCAGCATGGCGTGCGTTTCTTCCAGTATTGTAAGCCCGTCGTGAAGGGCGTGCGCCGCAGCCAGTCCGCCGCTTTCAAAGCCTATACCGCTCATGTATATATTGGCCTCTATAATGTTTTCAACGGCGGGCGTCACAACGTTTTGCTCTACCGAGAGGAGCGCCTTATAGCCGTCCGCGAAGAGTGTATCGCGGCAGGCGCGCGCCAGAGCCAGCGCCGAGGCAGAGCAGGCGCCGCCCGCCATAGTGGCTGCGCGGGAGGCATAGCAGGAACGCGCCTCGTAAAATGTGGCCAGCGCGTCGCCCATACCGGCCGCAAAAAGTCGCGCGGGAGCGTTCGCCACGACGATAGTATCCACTATAACCATGTCCGGGTTGCGCTTTAGCGGAAGATAACGGTCGAAGGTGCCGTCGCCGTGGTAGAGCACGGAAAGTGCGCTGCACGGCGCGTCCGAGGAGGCAGCCGTGGGCACTATCACCACCGGGCGGTGCGCGTAGTGCGAAACGGCCTTGGCGGTGTCCAGCGTCTTGCCGCCGCCCACGCCCAGCACAACGTCGCAGGCGGCTTCCTTGAGCATATGCGTTACGCGGTCAACCTCCGCCTTGCTGCATTCGCCGCCGAATTCCACCATGGTCACGGGCATTTGGTGCTCGGCAAAGCCGGAGGCCATTTCCCCGCCGTAATGATTCAGTATGAAGGGATCGGCCAGTATAAGCGCGCTTTTTGCGCCCAGCGGAGCTATGGTTTTGCACAGCTTTTGCAGTTCGTTTTTGCCCTGAATGTATTTTGAGGGCGAGCTTGTAGCTTTTCTCATTTTCCTACCTCCAAGTGGATTTCATTTTTTTGCCGCCACCACAACGTATCTGGTGTCCTGTTCGTTTTGTATGCAGGTGGACAGCGTTATTATATTGCCGTTCGCCGCCGTTTTCGTTTCCACGGCCGAACGCTCTCGCGCCGCCCGCTTGTATGCCTCAAAAGCGTCCTCGTCCGTAAAATTTATGCTGTATGTGTCGCTTTCGGCCTTTGTGACGTAAGCGGAGATTATTTCGTATGTGTTTTTACCGCCGTCAGGAAGGTATATGTTTATGAGCGGATGGGCGGCGAAAAAATCCGCGTTTTCGTATTGGTGAAGCCCGGCAAACATGGAGCCGTCCTTCATGTTGTGCCCGTATATCACCGTGTTTTGATCGGAAAAATCGGCCTTGTTGGCCATGTCTGTGAATATGGCGCCCGATTTGTTCGCGCTGCGCTCCGCGCTGTGCGACAGGTAATATTCGTTGTCCCGCCCGTGCACCACCGGGTAGCTTATGCCCGCTCCGGGGATGTCTATCCACGTTATTATTTCGGGGTTTATGGCTTGCAGCGCGGAAAAATCCACAGCACTGAGCTCTGCCGCGCCCGAAACCGATATATCGTCCGGCGGAGCGCCTTCGTTTGGCCGGGGCGCCTCGGTGGGTTCGGCCATGCCGGAAAGCGATGTGTAGGCTTCGAGCCGCGTATATATTTCACGGCCACGGGAATATTCTGTCGTTATGCTTATTATATTGCAAAGCGCGAAGACCAGCACGGCCGCGGCCGCTATTATTATGAATATATATGGCCGCTTTCCGCGCTTTTGGGTGCTTTGCTCGCCTGCGAAGGTATTCTTCAAATAAAGCCGGCTCCTTGCTTTGTTTTATGCATATATTATATATCTGCCGCGCGGCAAAAGCAAACGCGGCCCGTCCGCCAAAAATAAAGTGGAAAAAGAAGCGGGAGACTGGTATAATAATTGAATAATAACGCTTTTCCCCGGAGGAAATGAAACTTTGGATTATGACGTTACAGTAAGTATCGTTAACTATAATGACTATAACAGGACGCGGGAGGCCGTGCGTTCCATTTTGGAGCAGACGCGCAACCTCAAGGTGAAGATATACGTTGTGGACAACGCCAGCAAGGATGGCAGCGCGGAGCGCATAGCCAACGAATTTTCATCCATCAGCGTTATATTTTGCGACAGGAATCTGGGCTATGGCGCGGCCAACAATCTGGTTATAAAAACGGTGAACTCCGTGTATCACGCCATAGTCAATCCAGACATTGTGCTGAAGGACAACGCGCTTCGTGCGATGTATGAATATATGCAGGAAAATATGGACGTGGGCATGTGCGCGCCGAGGGTGTGCTACCTGAACGGCCAACCGCAAAACCTGCCCAAGCGCGATCCCAAGCTGAAATATCTCATAGCCAACCGTATGCCCGCCAAGAGCATGGAAAAAACGCGGCGCGAATACGCCATGCTGAACGAGGATCTTTCCGTTGTGCGGGACATTGAGTTCGCCTCCGGCTGCTTTATGTTTGCGCGAACCAGCATACTGCGCGAGGTGGGCGGCTTTGACGAACGTTATTTTATGTATTTTGAGGATGCCGATCTTTCGCGCACAATAAGAAAACGAGCGCGAGTGGTGCGCGTGCCCGATATAACCGTCTACCATGACTACCGCAGGATGAGCGCCAAGAAGCTGCGGTTTTTGTCTATACATATAGCGTCCATGTTCAAATATTTCATGAAGTGGCACAAGGACGAGAGAATGGAGCAAAACGCACTGCCCGAGCGTACGGGCTACTAATACTAATTCCAAATTAAAACATCTGTTTTAATTTGGAAGCGCCGCGCCTGCGGCGTGGCACGTTCTGCGCAAGAGCAGCGCAGAACACGTCTCATGCCATTCCAAACGCGCTTCGCGCTATAAAAAGTGCAAGCACTTTTTAAATGTAATTGGTATAATATATTTCGGGGGATGGAAGCATGAAGGGAATAATACTGGCGGGAGGCAGCGGAACCAGGCTGTATCCGCTTACAATAATGTCGTCCAAGCAGCTTTTGCCCGTTTACGACAAGCCCATGATATACTACCCGCTCTCCACGCTTATGGACGCGGGAATAAAGGACATACTAATAATTTCAACGCCCGTCGATCTGCCTCGCTTTCGCGAGCTTTTGGGCGACGGGTCGCAGTTTGGCATATCGCTTTGCTATAAAGAGCAGCCCTCGCCGGACGGCTTGGCGCAGGCATTCATAATAGGCGAGGAATTTATAGGCGAAGACTGCTGCGCCATGATATTGGGCGACAATATTTTCTATGGCAACGGTCTGCGGGACATGACGGATTGCGCGGTGGAAAACCAAAAGGCCGGACGGGCGACCGTTTTCGGCTATTATGTGGACGATCCCGAGCGCTTTGGCATAGTGGAGTTTGACGGAGCGGGCAAGGTGCTTTCCGTGGAGGAAAAGCCCCAGCAGCCCAAATCCAACTACGCCATAACCGGACTGTATTTTTATGATAACCGCGTGGTGGAGTTCGCCAAGTCGCTAAAGCCCAGCGCGCGCGGGGAGCTGGAGATAACCGATCTCAACCGCATATATCTGGAGGCGGACGAGCTGCACGTGCAGATAATGGGACGCGGCTTTGCCTGGCTGGATACTGGCACGTTCGATTCGCTCATAGACGCGGCGGAGTTTGTGAAGATGCTGCAAAAGCGGCAGGGCATAGTGATGTCCGCGCCCGAGGAGGTTGCCTATCGGCAGGGCTGGATAGACCAGACCACGCTCAAGGAAAGCGCGAACAAATACGGAAAATCTCCCTACGGAGCGCATTTGCACGCCGTGGCGGATGGAAAATTGCTGGATTAGGATATAGAGGATATGCAAGCGAAAAAAACTGATATAGACGGACTTGTTATAATAACCCCGGATTGTTTTGGAGACAACCGGGGCTGGTTTATGGAGACCTACAGCGCGCCCAAGATGGCGGAGCTGGGTATAACCTGCGAGTTTGTGCAGGACAACCACAGCTATTCGGAAAAAAAAGGCGTGCTGCGCGGCCTGCACTTTCAAAACCACCCGGCGGCGCAAAACAAGCTGATACGCTGCACACGCGGCGCAATACTGGACGTGGCGGTTGATCTTAGGACAGGCTCACCCACCTACAAAAGGTGGGAGGCGGTGGAGCTTTCGGCGGAAAACAAGGCCATGTTTTTCATACCTGCCGGCTTTGCGCACGGCTTTGTGACGCTCACAGGCGATGTGGAGATACAATACAAGGTGGACAAGGTGTATTGCGCGGAGCTTGATAGGAGCATACGCTACGACGACCCGGAAATAGGCGTGGACTGGGGCGGAAGTGATTTCACGCTCTCACAGAAGGATCTGAGCGCGCCCTATCTAAAGGATTCGGACATAAATTTTTAAAGGAGCTATGCCGCGTAAGCGCGGCGGAGCGGAGGGAAGATGAAGATACTTGTTACCGGCGGCGCCGGATTTATAGGAAGCAATTTTGTTTTTTACATGCTGGAAAAGCATCCGGAGCACGAAATTTTGGTGCTGGACGCGCTTACCTACGCGGGCAATATGGAAACGCTCAAAAGCGTTATGGACGATCCGCGTTTCTCCTTCGTGAAGGGTGATATCGCGGACAGGGGAATCGTTTTCGGCCTGTTTGAGAACGAGGATATAGACGTTGTTGTGAATTTTGCGGCGGAATCTCACGTGGATCGCTCCATCGAGGATCCCGGCCTGTTTTTGCGCTCCAACATAATTGGTACGCAGGTATTGATGGACGCCTGCCGCGAGTTCGGCATAAAGCGCTTCCATCAGGTTTCCACGGACGAGGTGTACGGCGATCTGCCGCTCGACCGGCCCGATCTGTTTTTCACCGAGGAAACGCCCATTCACGCCTCCTCGCCCTACTCCGCCTCCAAGGCTTCGGCCGATCTATTGGTGATGGCCTATCACCGCACATTCGGGCTTCCGGCCACTCTTTCGCGCTGCTCCAATAATTACGGGCCCTATCACTTTCCCGAAAAGCTGATACCGCTAATGATATCGCGCGCGCTGGCGGACGAGAGCCTGCCCGTGTACGGCAAGGGCGAAAACGTGCGAGACTGGCTGTATGTTGAAGATCACTGCGCGGCCATCGCCCGCATTATACACGACGGTAAGGAGGGCGAGGTCTACAACATTGGCGGCCACAACGAGCGCACAAATTTGCAGGTGGTCAAAACCATACTCAAAGAGCTGGGCAAGCCCGAAAGCTTGATCTCATTCGTGAAGGACAGGGCGGGTCACGATCTCAGATACGCTATAGACCCCGCCAAGATGATGCGCGAACTCGGCTGGCAGCCGGAGACCACCTTCGAGGATGGCATAAAGCGCACCGTAAAATGGTATCTTGAAAATGAGGATTGGTGGAAGAACATAATAAACGGCGAATACCGCAACTACTACGAGAGGATGTATTCGGACAGATGAAGGTGCTTGTAACGGGCGCGAACGGGCAGTTGGGCTACGATATTTGCAGGCAGCTTGCTCAGCGCGGCATAGAAAACAAGGGCGTGGACATAGTAGATTTCGACATTACGGACATGGCGGCAACGGGTATGTTCGTGCAAAAATATCGCCCTACGCACATAGCTCACTGCGCCGCGTACACGGCTGTAGACAAGGCGGAGAGCGAGCGGGAGCTGTGCACCAAAGTGAACGTGCGCGGTACGGATTCCATGATGCGCGCCGCTATGGATGTGGGCGCGGAGCTCATGTATTTTTCTACCGACTACGTTTTTGACGGGCTTTCAAAGGATACGCCCTGGGAAGTGGACGACGAAAAGAAGCCCATAAACCATTACGGCAAGACCAAATATGAGGGCGAAATGGCGGTCTCGCTTTGGGAAAAGAGCTACATACTGCGCATAAGCTGGGTGTTCGGCATAAACGGCGCTAACTTCGTGAAAACTATGCTGCGCCTTTCCGATACGCACAAGGAAATAAACGTGGTGGACGACCAGTTCGGCGCGCCCACCTACACATACGACGTGGCGGCGCTGGCCTGTGATGTGCTGGCCTCAGGCAAATACGGCGTGTATCACGCGCCCAACAGCGGCTGCTGCTCTTGGTACGAATTTGCGAAGCTTATATTTGCGCTTGCGGATAAGGATATAAAGGTGAATCCCATACCAACCGCGGAGTATCCCTCTCCCGCCGCGCGACCCAAAAATTCGCGGCTTTCGCTGAGATCGCTGGACGAGGCGGGCTTTAGGCGGTTGCCGGACTATGCCGACGCGCTTGAGAGGTATATGGAAGAGCTGCGCGCCGCCGGAGAGCTGAAATGATATCGGTAGTGATACCCTCGTACAACTATGCCCGTTTCCTGCCGCAGGCCGTAGCGTCTGTGGCTTTTCAAACCTACCAGGATATAGAGCTGGTGATAGTGGATGATGCGTCTTCGGACGGCAGTGCGGAGGTCATTCGCGCGTTGGCGGAGGAGCACGCCGCCCGTTTCAGCAATATAGTGACAATACTGCGCACCGAAAACAAGGGCGCGCACTACACAATAAACGAGGGCATAGCGGCCTCGCGGGGTGAGCTGGTGACCATATTGAACGCGGACGACCTCGTTGAGCCGGAGCGTTTTTCCGTCATGACCGAAGCGATGGGCGCCGCGCGGTTGGCCTTTTCCGCCGTGCGCTGCATAGACGTGCAGGGAAATACCGCCGAAACGGAGCAGGCGCGGCAGTTTGAGGCGGTGCAGCGGCACATAGAGGGCAAGCGCTTCATGGCGCTTTCCGCCTTGGGCGAAAACGTGGCCATATCCACCGGAAATATGCTTTTCGAAAGGGCGCTGTTTGAGCAGCTGGGCGGCTTTAGAAACTACAAATACGTGCACGATTACGACTTTTTTTTGCGAGCCTGCCTTGTAACGGAGCCGGTGTTCGCTGCGGATACGGCCTATCTCTACCGCCTGCACGGCGAAAACAGCTTCACCAAGCTGGCCGCCGAGGGGCTGCGTGAAAACCGCATGGTGTGGCTGGATATATACGGCAGGGTGAAGCGCCGCGAGGTGCAAAACCCGATTATGCTGGCCGATGACTACAAGGCCGAGTTTGCCGCCGCCGTGGCTGCCGCGGGAGCCAAGAAAAAGGCGCTGTGGACGCTGGCCGGAACGCCGCTGGCGAGGGCGGGAGTCGGATATCTCAAACGGAAGTACAACGTATGAATTTTGGCGCGCGCCGCATTGTAAAATTTTGATAAATAGCTTTACACAGGCAAAAACTTATAGTATAATTACGTGACGTTGCGGAGAATTGGGTTATTCGCAACTTTTTTTGAATTTATGTGGGGAGATATGTATGTTAGCAAATGTATTTAAAAATAAAGCGGTGATGGGTATGTTTTTGGGCATCGCGCTGCCCGTGGCGCTGCAAAATCTGCTCTCCTTCGCCGTGGGGCTCATGGACACCATAATGGTGGGCGCTCTTGGTGAGGTTCAGCTATCCGCCGTTTCGGTGGCGAACCAGCCGTTTTTCCTTTATACCATGTGCGTGTTCGGGCTGGCCTCGGGCGCGGGTGTGCTCATTTCGCAGTATTGGGGCAAGCAGGACCGCGAGTCCATTTCAAAGGTTTTCGGCATAACCATAAAGATATCCGTGCTGGTGGGCATTGGCGTTTTCGCGGTGGTGATGCTTATACCCACGCAGGTAATGACGCTTTATACGAATGAGCTGGAGGTGGTGCCATACGGCGTGGATTATCTGCGTATAGTGGCCTTCTCCTACCTGCCCTTCGCCTTCACAAACGCCTATCTCAGCTGCGTGAGAAATGTGGAGCGGGTGAAGATAGCCGTTATAACCTACACTATATCGTTTTGCGTGAACGTGTTTTTCAACTATGTATTCATATTCGGCGCGTTTGGCGCACCGGCTATGGGCGTGGCCGGTGCGGGCGTGGGCACGGTTATAGCGCGCTGCGCGGAGTTTGTGGTGGTGCTCATATACGCCACTAAAATTGAGACGCGCGTAAAGCTTAAATTGAAGAATATAATTTTCAACGATAAGGTGCTGCTGCACGATTACGCAAAATTTTCCATCCCCGTGGTGGTGAACGAGATGATGTGGGCGCTGGGTTCGTCCGCGCACATGGCCATAATAGGCCGCATGGGCGTGGCGGCGCTGGCCTCGGTGAGCGTGGTGACAAACGTTTCGCAGATAATGACGGTAATGATATTCGGCGCGGCTTCGGCAACGCTTGTTATAACGGGAAAGTATATAGGCGCGAAGGACTACAAGATGGCGAGGCAGAGCGCGCCCGGGCTGGTGGTGCTGAACATGCTGATCGCGGCGGTGAGCGCGGTGGCGCTGCTTTTGCTGCGGCCGGGCTTCATAAGCCTGTACAGCCTTACGGACTCTTTTTCTGAGGCAACGAAGCTTATAATAAATAATACGCTTATAACGGCGGCTATAATAATAGTTTTCCAGGCGGTCAATATGTCCTGCATTGTGGGCGTGTTCCGGGGCGGAGGCGACACCATATTCTCCATGTGGTTGGACGTTATTGGCGTGTGGGCCATCGCGGTGCCGCTGGGCGCTGTGGGCGGCCTTGGCTTGGGGCTTTCCGTGCCCATAACGTACTTCCTGCTGCGCTCTGACGAGGTGGTGAAGGCGGTTGTGTGCCTCCTCCGGCTGAAGAGCGGAAAGTGGCTCAGGAACGTAACGAGAGACAGCGGCGGAGGGTTCAGCGAGCCGGAGCCCGAGGCGTTGGAATAGCCAATTGAGCATACCCCGGGGTATGTTGGATACAATAGTAAGAATTTATGCTTCAACACAAGGGGGTTGATGTTATGGCAGATAACGGCACAATGATGCAATATTTTGAATGGTACCTCGCTCCGCTCATGCTGTGGCGGCAGATGGCGGAGGATGCGCCGCGCCTAAAGGCGGACGGCGTGAGCGCGCTGTGGATACCGCCCGCCTACAAGGGGGCGGCGGGTCTTTCCGATGTGGGCTACAGCGTGTACGATATATATGATCTGGGCGAGTTCGACCAAAAGGGCACCATACCCACAAAGTACGGCACCAAGGACGAGCTGGTGCTGGGTATTCGCGCACTGCACGAGAACGGCATACAGGTCTACGCGGACGTTGTGCTGGATCATAAAATGGGCGCGGACAGCTGCGAAACGGTGAAGGCGCAGGAGGTGAATCCGGAAAATCGCAACGAAAATGAGGGCGGCGAACGGCAGATAGAGGCGTGGACAAACTTCACATTTCCGGGCAGAAGGGGCGTGTATTCGGATTTTGAATGGCACTGGTATCACTTCACGGGCATAGATTGGGACGAGGGCACGGACGAGAGCGGTGTCTTTCGCTTTGAGGGTAAAAACTGGTGCGAGGCGGACAGCGAGAAGGGCAATTTTGACTATCTTATGGGCGCCAATATAGACCTCAGCAATGAGGAGGTCGTGCACGAGCTTACCCGTTGGGGAAAATGGTTCGTGCATCTAACGGATGTGGACGGCTTTCGCTTTGACGCGGTAAAGCACATGAAGTTCACCTTTTACAGCGACTGGCTGGAAACGCTGCGTCGTGAGGAAAAGGAGGAGCTTTTCTCCGTGGGCGAATATTGGAACGGAGACCTCGAGGCGCTCAAGCATTATATAGACACCAACGAGGGCACCTTTTCGCTGTTTGACGTGCCGCTTCACTATAAATTTTACGCCGCGTCCACGCAGGACAACGGCTTCGATATGCGCACGATCTTTGACGGTACGCTAACGAAGGACAACCCCACCAAGGCGGTGACCTTTGTGGACAACCACGATACCCAGCCCGGCCAGGCGCTTGCCTCCTGGGTGGAGGAATGGTTCAAGCCCCTTGCATACGCGCTGATACTGCTACGGAAGGACGGCTATCCCTGCGTTTTCTACGGCGATTATTACGGCATACCGCACGACAATATCGCCCCGATGGGCGAGGGGCTGGAGGCTTTGCTGCGCGCGCGGCTAAGCTTCGCCTATGGCCAGCAGAACGATTATTTTGACCACGGCAACACTATCGGCTGGACGCGCGAGGGCGACGAAGAGCACGAAAATTCCGGCATGGCCGTGGTGCTTACCAACGGCGGAGCGGGAAGCAAAAGCATGTATGTGGGAAGCCGCTTCGCGGGCAAGAGCTTTTACGACTGCACGGGCAACCGCAAGGAAACGGTGACTATAGGCGCGGACGGAAGCGCTGAATTTTTCGTGAACGAGCGCTCCGTTTCGGTGTGGGTGAACAAGCCCGGCTATGCCTATACCGAGCTTGAGCTCATAGAGGGCGGCTTCACATTTTGCAAGCTGGAGGACACTTCGGGCGTTAAGACGGAGCAGCCCTACACCTTCCTCTCCGTAACGGAGGAGGAGATATCCCTT
The DNA here is from genome assembly GCA_964464145.1 of uncultured Christensenella sp. GTDB lineage: Bacteria > Bacillota > Clostridia > Christensenellales > Christensenellaceae > UBA5399. Next base: position 40,818 of record CAYXFB010000005.1, on the reverse strand, counting down.
GTGTGCAAAACGGAGCAAACGCCGCAAAACTGCACCGCTCGGCAGGACGGCTGGCGTATATTCCGCGTGAAGGGCAGCATAGACTTCAGCGTTACCGGGCTGCTTGCGCGCATTGCCTCCATTCTTGCCGAGGCGGGGGTGAGCATGTCCGCGCTCTCCACCTACAACACGGACTATATAATGGTGGGCGAGGGCGATCTGGCGGCGGCCATGGAGGCGCTTTCGGCGGCGGGCTACAGTTTTGCGGCAGACTGAGCGCCGCCAAAACGCGGCGCGGCGTATAATTTTTAGCGAAATGTTTTAAACGCTCCAATTTGGTGTATAGCTATATTGTGGGGGGATTATACGCCCGCGGTTCACGCAGAGGGGGGCGACGTTAGAAACTTGACAATGCGTGAAATTATGTTAGTATATTAGTTGGGGATGCTCCAATGATACCCCAAACCCACAATTTATTTTGTTAGGAGGGAAAAGGAGTGAAAATTAAGAACATAAGCGAACCTCAGAAGTTTTTCGAAGTATTGAAAGACTGCAAAGGTAAAGTTGAACTGGTTACGTCCGAGGGAGACAGGCTCAATCTTAAATCCACGCTGTGCCAGTATATCGCGCTGACTCAAATGTTTAAAGACGCGCAGATAGACGAGCTGGATCTGGTTGTTTCAGAGCCTGAGGATCTGAATCTCTTGCTTAACTATCTGGTAAGGGGTTAAAACCTTAAAAATCCAAAGTCATAGTTTTGCAAAACTATGGCTTTTTGTTATCCGTGTATAAATTTTGCGCGGGTGTCAAAATGTTTCATGGAGATATTATGAGCGAAAATAACGAAAACGTAATGCCGGATACGGCGGAAAAGGTGGCACAGGGCGAGGAGCCCGCCGGTAAGGCCACCTTTATTGTGCAGATACAGTACCGCCAGAACGCCACCTGGCAGGGGCAGATACACTGGAAGGAAAAGGACGAGGAGCGTATGTTTAGAAGCGAGCTGGAGCTTATAAAGCTCATAGACAGCGCCGCCGAAAACGACACTATGTAGAGTATCGCTTCATAGCGTTTGTGAAAATGCTATGGCTTGGAAGGGAGCGTGTTTTGCGATGGACATTAATACCAAGATAAAGCTCAACAGCGGAAACGAAATACCTCAGTTTGGCTTTGGCGTATGGCAGGCGGAGGATGGAAACGAAGCGAAGCAGGCTATGCTGTGGGCGTTTGAGGCGGGCTACCGCCACATAGACACGGCGGCCATATACGGGAATGAACGCAGCGTGGGCGACGCGGTAGCCGAATGCGGCATTCCTCGCGAGCAGCTTTTTATAACCACAAAGCTGTGGAATGACGATATAAGAAGCGGCAACACGGCGCGTGCCTTTGAGGAGAGCCTCGAGAAGCTGCGAATGGACTATGTGGATCTTTACCTCATACACTGGGCGGTGGATGGTTTTGAGCAGGCGTGGAAGGATATGGAGAAGATATACCGCTCGGGCAGGGCAAAGGCGATAGGCCTAAGCAACTTCCGCGTACATCATCTACAAAAGATACTGGATATATGCGAGGTAATGCCCGCGGCCAACCAGATGGAGTTCAACCCGCAAATGCAGGACAATGCACTGCTAGATATGTGCCGCGAAAAGGGCATAGCGTTCGAGGCGTGGAGCCCTCTTGGGAGCGGCAAACTGGCGCCCGAAAGTATGCGCGAGGCCGCCGCTGTGGGCGAAAAATACGGCAAATCAGCGCAGCAGGCAATACTGCGCTGGATATTGCAAAAGGGCATAGTGGTGTTCCCCAAGTCCGTGAACAAGGACAGGATAGCCCAAAACGCCGATATATTCGATTTTGAGCTGACCGCCGCCGATATGGCCATATTTGACGCCATGAACGAAAACAAGCGAGTTGGTCCGGATCCGGATAACGTAGATTTTTGATGAAAACAATAGCATAATGCAAAATAAAAAAATCCACCGGCGACGGTGGATTTTTTGCGTTCCGCGTTAAGCGTTCATTATAAAATCTATAACTTCCTCTTTGGATTTTACACCCACGAATTTTCCGGCGTTCATGCCGCCGTCAAAGAGATACACGGTAGGGATAGACATAACGCCGTATTTTTGCGCCAGCGCCTGAGCTTCATCCACATTCACCTTTACCACCTTTAGCTTGTCCACCTCGTCACTGACTTCCTCAAGGATGGGCCCCAGCATTTTGCACGGGCCGCACCAATCAGCATAAAAATCCACCAGCACTCTGCCGTCATCATTCAAGACTTCCGAATCAAACTGACCCTCGCTTATATGTTTTACACTCATTTTATAACTTACACTCCTTTTTCATATGCTTACTGTGCGCAGCTACCGCACAGGGTATTCGCTCACTCTATTATTATACACATCATTGCATTTGTATAAACATAATCCAATGGGAGCTATTTTAGCAGGCCGTCTGTTTTTTTGAACACCCAATCCCGCTGGAGCGTGAAGCTGGCCATGAATATTATTAGATCCACAACCACCTTGACTATCATGTTGATCTCCGCGCTGCCGCCCAAAAGCGAGCCGATTATCCAAACCAGCAGCCAAGACGCTATGAGCTGCGCCGCCGCGAGTATCAAAAATCGGACTATGGTGCCGCCCGTGGGCGCCTTGGAGCCGAACACCATGCCCTTGTTCAAAAGATAGGTGGCCACGGAGCAGAGTATGCGCGAAAGCACTGTGGCCAGCAATATTTTATATTCGTCCGTGAGCCGGTAAAAGAGGCGCACGAAGAGGTAAAATGTGCCGATGTCCACAAGGTAGGCTACGAGCGCCGATATGCTGAACTTTATGAATACATAATAAAGCTTGAGCGATCGCGCCAGCAGCTCAAAGCCGGGCTGATGTGGTGCGGGCGCGGCCGTTTCCACGCGCTTTACGCCTATGTCCTTTGCGCGCGCCTCCAGCGGCAGATTGGTCATAAAGCGCTCTTCGCTGCTTTTCATATCCACGAGCTGTCGGCAGGTATTCGCGGACATCGCAAAGAGCGAGGTCTGCACATCCGCCGCATCTATGCCGGACAGGAAGCCGAACAGCTTAGAGGGAAGCCCGGGCTTTTCGGCGCTCTTTTTTACGCCCGCGTAAAAGGTGCCGCTATCGGCCGAAACAGCCTCCGCAACGGCCGAAACGTCGGCGGGCGAAAAGCCCTGCGCTTCGTCCAGCGTTATGATGAAATCCGGCGAAGCAGCAAGCGCGCGCTTCAAGAGGGAAGGTATGGCCTCGTCTGCCTTGCGTTCCAATATATTGCCAAAGCCGGCCGCCTTGAGCTCTTCGCTGTAATTTTGCGAGCAGCCGTTTATGCAGGCTATCGCTGTCTTTGAATGATCTGTCATGTTTATAATATGCGCTTTCGTTTATTCCATGTTTTCATAGAGCCGGTCAAAGAGCATTTTGCCCGTTTCGGTCTTAAATATATTTTCGCGTATGCTCTTTTTGTAGGGTACGTTGCCCTCGAATATATTAACGAGAGAATCCGCTTCCACCAATATCTGATAATCCGCGCCGTCTATTCCCGTATAGGTATGGTGGCGGGAAATCAGATAGCACACGCGCTCCGTGACCTCAGGCAAAAAGCCCAGCTTTTGAAGCAGCGCCTCCGCTTCGGGCGGGCCCTCCACCTGCTGGTGCGCGCCGTCGTCAGAGCCGTACTTTGCGAGCGAGGGTTTTATGCCGATATCGTGTGTTACGGCGGCGGCCTCCAGTATGTATTGCGCTTTCTCGGGCAGGCTCTCAAGCTCGCCGATCGTTTTGGCGTAGGCGTATACCTTCAAAAAGTGGTTTATACGACCCGGGTTACCCGTTTCGTATTCGGCCATTGCCGATACGAGCGCGCTTATGCTCTTCATGTGCTACCTCCCGAATTGTTTTCTATGGGTTTGCAATATGCAATAGTATACAACAGCGGGTGGGGATTGTCCATAATCAAGGGAAAAGCCCCTTCGCTGAGGGGCTCATGGAAAATTTATATAAACGCGTAAGCGTATTTTTTGGACTGCCTCCCGCCGCTGGCGGCTTGTTTCCGCTGCACTGCGGTGGCAGAATTTGTATGTTTATAGAATACCTCACATCTGTGAATACAAAGTGAAGAGCTTTTTAATAAAGTGTAAATATAAGGGGCGCGATGGATTGAAAAAAAATCGATTCGGTGGTAAAATATAGTTGGATTAGTTTAAGTAATTTTGGTTATAACATAGCTATGGTGATATACATATTTTGGAGGTGACGGCACATGAGAGTGGACAGTAACGCGTCTTCGATAGATATTTACAGAAATTATTCCACGCTGAACAAGCTCATGTCTAATGCGACACAGAGGCTCTACCCGGGCGAGAGCAAAGCGCCCGTTGTGGGCAGCACAACAGATACGGCGGCCTCCGCCGGTATGACCACGCGGGTGCGCAATATTAATATGGCGGCGCGCAGTGTGCAGGACGCATCCTCTCTTTTGAGCACGGCAGACGGCGCGGCGGCGCGTATACAGGACGTTTTGCAGCGTATGGACGGTTTGGCGCAGCAGGGCACCCAGCTTATGGACGATCCCGCGCAGCGCAGGCAGATAGACGCCGAATACAGTAATTTGACCCGCCAGATAAACGATATCTCGAAGCAAACGACCTATGGCGGCAGCAGTGTGCTGGACGGTTCGCTCTCTGTGGCGGGCGCGCGGCGCAGCGCGGCGACGGAGGGCATATACGTACAAACTGCGGACAGGACGCCCGAGGCGGTCATGACGCAGGAGATAAGCACGGAGATACGCGGAGTTTCGGGCGGGCCGGCGGCGAACGGCAGGCTGGATCTGGGCGGGCTGGAGATAGCCAATGCCAGGGCGGGCGAACGAATAACTGTGAATTTTGGAGATCAGTCTGTGGGGGCTTCTCTAAAGCAGGGGAGGAACACGGCGGCGGATATCGCGAGGAGTCTTTTGGAAGCGCAAAATGTGAGCCTTCAAAAAAATCAAGCGGTGAGCAGCTCCAATGTGGCGCTGGATACGACCCTCGGCAAGAATGCGGCGGCGCAGCGCGCCGGAGAACACATAACTGTGAATTTTGGCGATCCCGCAACGGGTGCCTCTTTGAACGCGGGCAGAAATACGGCTGCGGACATCGCAAGAAGCATCTTAGAATCCCGTAATATAAGCATGGCGGAAAACGAGGCCGTAAGGGGGCAAAACGCCGCGCTGGATAAAAATCTGAGCAGCAAGGCGGCGGATTCTCGCGCGGGCGAGGCAATAACTATAAATTTTGTGGACGCTTCGGTTGGTGATTCGCTCACCCGCGGCACAAACACTGCCGCCGATGTGGCGCGCAGCATAATGGAGGCGGAAAAGGTCAATTACGACGGAAACGCCATATTGGAAAGCAAAAATGCCGTTATGCAGTCCGAAAACGCGGTGCAGATACGCCTGAAGTTCAACGAGGAGCAAAACAGCCCCTCGGGCGCGCGGGCGGCTCAGCAGAGGATGAACGAAATGAACGCGTCCATAAGCTATACTGCGGCGGATGGCGGAGCGCCCCAGGGCGAGATGCGCAATGCGCAGGACGTGACCTTCACCAGCACGGCTCCGGGCGTAGATCACGGAGGGCAGTCCATAAAAATAAATACGGTAAACTTCAATATGCCGCTTAGAGTGGGAGATATATTCCGCATGTCCGGAAAGGTGTTTGAGCTGGTGGTGCCGGGTGGCATGGCGAAAAATCAGGGTGCGAGCACAATATCCATTTTTGCTGCGCAGACCAGCGGAGACGTTATGCAGGCCATGAGGCGGGCAATGGCGGCGCAGTTTAGGAACGATTTCAAAATAGAGGGTTCGGGCAGCGAAATAAAGATAGAGCAGCAGACACCCAAAAGCGGAGACGTTGCGCTGGAGATGACCCCGTCTCAGCACAGCAGCACTTCCGTATCATTCAATATGAACAATTTGCGCGCGGGCGATCAGATAACACTGAAAGTTCAGAGCGCGCAGGGCGCGAGTGCCTCAAACAGCTACATATATATGCGAGGCGATTCGGCGGAAACGATGGCGGCCACGCTGACGCAGGGCACGAACGGCGTGCTTGCGGATAACAGTATCAATTTTGATGACAGCAGCGTATCGGCCTCCTTCGCGCCGGCGCAGTCTGCGGGCAGGGGCGTTATTGTGCAGGGCGGCGGTGCGGCTGCAGAGCTTGAGGTTTCGGCCATGAACACGGCCGGTTTGGGGCTTGAGGGCACAGCGCTGAGCTCGCCCGCAAACGCACAGGCGGCGGGCGTGGCGGTGAAGAGTGCGATGGGCGTTGTTTCGGCGCAGCGTTCGGCAATGGGCGCAATGCAAAACCAATTGCAAACGCGGCTATATGACGTGAGGCGATCCTCCGCTGTGCTTGCGGAGCAGAGCGCGCGTGTGGATGACAAGCAGGCGGGCGATATGCTGCGCGCAACTCAGCAGAGCATAATGCAGCAAATGGGCGCGGCCAGAAGCGCGCAGGCCAACACAAGGTCGCAAAACGTGCTGACGCTGCTTATGTGAGAGGCGGTAAAACGAAATAAGAACCGCGGTATCTCTTGGGATATCGCGGTTTTGTCTGTTTATGAATTAGGGCAACATCGCTCAAACGGGGCGAACCGTAATAGTGCGGTATTGCATCAGCTTATGCCGTGTATATTCGTGAGCGGCCATATAACGAACAGGCCGTGCCCCACTATGGCCTCGTGAGCTATGGGCCCGATTTTTTCCGTGCGGCTGTCAAGGGAATGCGCACGGTTGTCTCCCATTACAAAAACGTGATTTTCCGGCACTGTTACGGCGGCCATATCGTTGTATGGTTCCGGGTTCACATAGCTTTCGCTCAGGGGCTCGCCGTTTATATATACGGTGCTGTTCCGCACCTCCACCGTTTCGCCCGGCAGACCTATCGCGCGCTTTACAAAAGTGCCAGCGAGGTTGGGGTATTCCACTATTATGATGTCGCCGCGCTCGGGCATGCCGCCGTAGCGCGTGACTTTTTCCACAGCCACGCGTTCATCCGTATAGAGCGTGGGATACATGGATTCGCCGTCCACCAGTATTATTTCGAACACGAAAGCGCGTATGAAAAGCGCCACGGCAACGGCAAGGCATATAGAAATTATCCAGCCGGCGGCTTCGCGCCGCTTGTTTCGCGCCTTTACGCGATGCGCTGAGCTTGCGCGCCGCGTGGGCTTGCGTCTGCCGTATTCGTCGTGCTCATTAAGCTCGTCAAGAGGGTACATCTCCGGTATCTCTTGGGAACGTTCGCCGAGGTCGCCCTTTTCGGGCGCAATTTTATTTATATCTTCATCCGCTTCCCCGCCGAGGTTTGAATTGTCCCGGTATTTACCGGAACGGCGGGCAAACGAGCTGCCGCTTTTGTTTTCCATCAAATAAATATCTCCTTGCGTATTAAAGTATTATATCACAGATATACAATTCTTTCCTAGTATTTTTTGCTTTAGGGTGATTGCTTTTAGGCCGCCGAAAAGCTATAATGTGTATGTTCGGGTGCTTATGTGAGCACGCGATTATACAATTCGCAGGAGGTGAGAAAATTCGTGGACGCAGGGCCTGAACGCAGTATAAATAAGAGCGGTGGTTGTTTGCGCGCACGGTTTTCGCAGTGATCCCGCTTGAAATGTGACGGGGAAATACATAGTTATGTTCCCCGAGCTTTGAAGAAAGTGGGTGACTTCCAATGATAAAGATATTCAGCACAGCTGAAAACAACACCTTAAAAGAACTGGATAGCATAAGGCCGGGTGCGTGGGTGCACCTTTTGGATCCTACGGAAGAGGAGCTCGTGTGTGTACGCGATACGCTCCAGATAGAGGACGAATTCATTCGCGCGGCGCTTGATGAAGAGGAAGCGGTGCGTATAGATTCGGATAGGGACAAGGACGAGACCCTCATACTGGTGGATATTCCCGTTGTACGCCCGGAGCGCACTTCGTTTTTGTATACCACGCTGCCACTGGGAATAATTTTGACCAAGGAAAATGTGGTAACGGTGTGCCTGGAGGAGACCTCTATAATAGAGGATTTTTGGAACAAGACGGTGCGCGGCTTCGATACCTGCAAAAGAACGCGCTTTTTGCTGCAAATATTGTATAAGAATGCCAGCAAATATCTGCAGTATCTGCGCCAGATAGACAAGGCGCAAACGCAGGTGGAAAACGCGCTGCACAAATCTATGAAAAACCGTGAGCTCATTCAGATGCTCAAAATAGAAAAGTCGCTAGTGTATTTCTCCACATCGCTCAAATCCAACGAAGCGGTGCTGGAAAAGATGCTCAAGTTCAACGTTATAAAAAAATACCCGGACGATATGGAACTGCTGGAGGATACCATAATAGAAAACAAGCAGGCCATAGAGATGGGCAATATATACAGGGACATACTTTCGGGTACGATGGACGCCTTTGCCAGCGTTATTTCGAACAACCTGAATATAGTGATGAAATTTCTCGCCTCGGTGACCATAGTGCTTTCGGTGCCGACTCTTTTGGCAAGCCTATGGGGAATGAACCTGCCGGGCGGCATGCCATTTGCGGATCACCCGCAGGGCTTTTGGATCGTAACATCCATCTCTGTGGGCGTCAGCCTCGTGGTGCTGCTGGTGCTGTGGAAAAAGAAGATGTTTTGACGCGGGCTAAAAACGCTTGCGTGTAATTTGGCTTTCTGTGCACATTGCTAAATTACGCGTATGATGGTAAGATATATACAAATAAAAATTGTAGGAAGCTAACTGAAATACATATGGAAAAATTTGTAGTGTCGGGCGGGAAACCGCTCTATGGCTCGGTGGATGTTACGGGCGCGAAGAACGCGGCCGTGGCGATCCTCCCGGCTACTATATTGGCGAAGGGCAAATGCGTTATAGAAAATCTGCCCAATATTGCCGATGTCATGATAATCAAGCGCATACTGGCGGAAATAGGCGCCGAGGTGGAGTTTGACGGCAACGGCACCATGACGGTGGACACCACCAACATAATAACAAGCAAGGTGACGATAAATCTGGTGAAGAGGCTGCGCGCTTCTTATTACTTTGTGGGCGCGCTATTGAGCCGCTACGGTGCTGCGGAGATAAGCCTGCCGGGCGGCTGCGCAATAGGTGAGCGGCCTATAGACCAGCACATAAAGGGCTGGGAGGCGCTGGGCGCGGATGTGGTTACCGAATATGGCAAGCTAAAAGCTGAGGTAAAAGATGGTCTAAAGGGCTGTGATATATACCTTGATGTGGTTTCGGTCGGCGCTACAATAAACATTATGCTGGCCGCTGTTACGGCGCAGGGGCAGACCACGATAGTAAACGCGGCGAAGGAGCCGCACGTTGTGGACGTTGCGAACTTTTTGGTGTGCATGGGCGCTAAAATAAAGGGCGCGGGCACGGACATAATAAGAATAACGGGAGTTGCGGAGCTGCACGGCTGCAATTATTCCATAATACCAGATCAGATAGAAACGGGTACGCTTATGATAGCGGCGGCGGCCACGCGCGGAGAGATAACGGTGAACAACGTTATACCCACGCACATGGAGGCGCTTTCGGCCAAGCTCATGGAAATGGGCGTGGATGTGAAGGAGGGCGCGGACTTCATTCGCGTAAGCTGCCCAAACCGGCCCAAGGCGGTGCGCATAAAAACAATGCCGTACCCCGGTTTCCCCACCGATCTGCAGCAGCCGGCAACGGTGCTGCTGTCAACGGCGCGGGGAGCCAGCATGATAACTGAGAGTATATTTGAATCACGCTTCAAACATATAAATGAAATACGCCGCATGGGCGCGAACATCACAACGGACGACAGGGTGGCCGTTGTGGAGGGCGTGGAGCGGCTTACCGGGGCTTCGGTGCGGGCTACAGACCTGCGCGCGGGCGCCGCGCTTATAGTGGCCGGCCTCATGGCGGACGGAGTGACGGAGATATATAACATAAAATATATAGACCGGGGCTACGACCACATAGAGGACAAGCTAAACAGTCTGGGTGCGGACATAAGGCGCGAAAAGGTGGAGTCGGACGACGATATATATTATTGAGTCACCTTATGCGGAAAAGCAGTGCGGAGCCGCAAGAAGTATAAAAATAAAGCAGCGTGGTTTTAGCCCGCTGTTTTTTTGCACGGATAAAAACGATTTTTAATCGAGCGGATAAAAGTAAGGGCGGGTGGTTATAATAATAATAGTATCCGTCGCACATATGGCGGACGTGGGATGAGAAGCGGGCATATCGAGCTTTTGCATTCAAAGCCGAAATTGCGGCAGCTATCGTTAGAAAAATTTTTTCCGCAGCAGGTTTTATTGCGGTGTGTATATTTTCCGCAACTGCGGTATTAAAATCACAAAACGAAAGGGGAAGGAAATGGGGAAGAAGAACAAAGAGGATATCGCCGATTTGGCGGTAATGGAGGAAACGGTGGCCACAGTGGCAAAGGAGACAACGGACACGGTGACGAAGGTGTCGGCTGAGGATACGGGCGGAAGCTTGGCGCGCATAGAAAAGCTTTTAGAGCAGCAAAATGAATACAGCCACAAACTTTTGAAACGGGCCAATGTACGCACGATAGCGGTGGCCATATTTGCTGCCGTGGCAGTGGTGTGCATGATCGTGGTGATTGTTCTGTATGGTGCTATATCTCAGGCACTTGTTAAGCTGCCGCCGCTCATAGATTCGGCGGAGACGTTGGTGGAAACCATAAACACCGATGTGAGCAAAGTGCTGAATGAGACGCTCAATGACATACAGAAAATAGATTTTGACACTATGAATGGTGCTATAAGCGGAATTAAGACCGCGGTAGACGGAATTGGCAAGGTAGACTTCGGCGCGCTTAACGGAAGTATACAAAACTTGCAGGATGGCACGAACGGCTTTAAAGACTTTGTGGACGGTCTGAAAAATTTCAAGCTGTTCTGAAGGAATTGATGTTGATAGAATTTTAGTTTGGCAAAGGTATGGCGCGCGGCCTGTGTGTAAGTGCTCGCAGGCCGCGAAGGCTATGTCTGCTTGTCAATGCAAATGTTTTTTCGGGATTGAGTAAAGTGGAGGAGCGCATATGGATCTGACGGAAAAAATGCTGAGCTCGGAGGAAATATTTGACGGCAAGCTGCTGCACGTCTATAGGGACGAGGTGGAGCTGCCGGACGGCGGGTGCTCTGTGCGTGAGGTGGTGCGCCATCAGGGCGGTGCCTGTGTATGCGCGATAGACGGCGAAATGAACGTTACTTTCGTGAGCCAGTTCAGATACGCCTACGGCACGGAGGTGCTGGAGCTGCCCGCCGGAAAGATAGAGTATGGCGAGGAGCCCTTTGAAACGGCGGTGCGCGAGCTTAGGGAGGAGGCTGGCCTCGTGGCAGAGGATATACTGCCCATAGGCGAGATGTACCCCAGCCCGGGCTACACGGACGAGATAGTGTATATGTATCTGGCGCTGCACGCGCGGCCGTGCGAACAAAAGCTGGATGAGGACGAGTTTGTGCGGGTGGAGAAAATATATCTGGGCGAAGCCATGGATATGGTTTTGAAGGGCGAGATACGCGACGCCAAAACGCAGATATGCCTGCTGAAATCCTTTATGGTGCTGGAAAACCTGTGCACCGAGCAGACGGAGAAGGAAGCGGCGGAAATATAAAGCGCGCACATAGATGGTAAAAAGCGGTAAAATGATTTTTTTCCCGCTTTTTACTATTGTTGTTGATATTTTGTTCGTGTTGCAGTATTGTTATATTAAAGTATCATGAAATGTTCCGGGCGCGTCTATATGCCGGGAATACTTATCTCACAGCGGCTTCGCGCAAATTCAGAGGAGGCCGAAAATCTTTCAAAACAAACTTTCGCCGTATTGTGTCAGGCGGGGAGGGGAACGTTGCCCTATATTTTCCGAATATAATAGAATCGGAATTAGTATAGCCCACTAAAAATTTAAAAAGCCATCTAGGAGGATTCTGCAAATGAAAAAAAGCGAACTTAAAGAGCTGCTGAAGTATACCGGCGAAATGGACGCGCTGCTGGGTATGAAGGACTACACCTTTAACGAGGGCAAGGCCAAGGGCGTGCGCGCCATAGATGTGAAGAACGGCAAAAATCTGGATATGACAGTGCTGGCGGACAAGTGCCTCGACATCGCGCGGCTTACCTACAAGGGTATGAATGTGGGCTTCGCGGGCAAGACGGGAATAGTGCATCCCGCATACTATGTGGAAGAGGGCGTGCGCGGCTTTTTGAAAACATTCAACGCCGGTTTTCTCACCACCTGCGGCATAACCTATTCGGGCGCGCCCAGCGAGGTAGACGGCAGAGCCTACGGCCTGCACGGCGTTATGGGCAACACTCCGGCGGAAAACGTGAACAAGGAAACGGTGTACGACGGCGACAACGCCATGCTGAAAATAACGGGCGAGATGCGCGAGGCCTGCATATTCGGCGAGAATATGCGCCTTGAGCGCGAAATAATAGTGGATACGGAATCCGATACCATATATATAAACGATACCGTTAAAAACATAGGATACGAGCGCCAGCGTCTTATGAACCTGTATCACATAAACTTCGGCTATCCCTTCTTGAATGACGGAGCCAAGGTGCACGTTAGCCCCAAAAATTGCAGCCCGCGTGACGCGGAGGCCGAAAAGGGCGTGGACGCATGGGATGTGATGGAGGCCGCGCAGATAGGCTATGAGGAGCAGTGTTTTATACACGTGGACGATTCTCCCAATGCGGACAGCTTTGCCATGCTGGTGACCAGCTGCGGAAAATACGCGGTGATAGTGCACTACGATCAAAACCAGTGCCCGCTTTTGTGCGAGTGGAAATGCATGCGCGCCGGAGATTACGCGCTGGGTCTGGAGCCCACATCCTGCGGCTTCTGGGGCGTGGAGTCGGCAACGGAAAAAGGCCTTATGAGATACGCAGAGCCGGGCGGAGAATATAAGTTCAACTTTAAAATTGAGCTTACCGACGATAAGGCGGTAATAAATGACTATATAGCCAAGAGCAGCAAGCCGTAACAAAAGCTCTCAAACATAGTTTGCGACATAAAAAAGGATTCAGACCTAGTTCTGAATCCTTTTTGCGTTATCAGCATATACGCAGCAAATGTGTATTTATTTGACCGTCACCACGCATTTGGCGGTCTTGCCGTTTGACGCTGTTGCCGTGATTGTCACCTTGCCTGGCTTTGTGCCCTTCACCTTGCCGCCCGAAACGGTGGCGATCTTGGTATCACTGCTCTTCCATTTCACCGTTTTGTACGTGGCGTTTGTGGGCGAAACGGTGGCGGTGAGCGTCAATGTTGCGCCCTTTTTTACGGCCGCTGTGGTTTTGCTTAGAGTCACCTTTGTGACGTTTACCGGAAACGGTTTTGTTATATCGTGAAAACCGTATTTGTACTGTTTTGCGTACTGCTCCGCGTAAGAGCCGACATAACCTATTACTATAAGCGAAGAATTGCCGGTGAAGGCGCTTTTTGCTATGTTGTTTACGCTGCGCGGAATGGTGATTGTTTTTAAGTTGCAGCCTTTAAAGGCCATTTCGTCTATGCTCAGCATACCTTCCGGCAAAATGATATTCTCAAGCGAAGAGCAACCGCTAAAAACGCCGGTGTCAAGATTCTTCACACCAATGCCTATGTTTGCTTTTTTAAGACTGCCGCAGTCCGCAAAGGCGCGCGCGCCAATATAGGTCACGCTATGGGGAATAGTGAGCGTGCTTATTTTGCATTTGCTAAAGGCCTCGTGCTCTATTGATGAAAGTGTATCCGGCAGTGTGAGACTTGTAATACCGCTGTTTACAAAGGCTGCGTTTGATATCTTTGTAAGGCTTTTGGGAATTACTACGCTGCCAAGATTGCAGCCGTCAAACGCGCGGTATCCCACTGTGGTAACACCGGCGGGCAGACTGATGCCCGTAAGCGCAACGCAATTTATAAAAGCCGCCGCGTCAATTTCGGTAAGCGTAGAGGGCAGCGTGACGCTTCGCAGCGATACGCAATCGCCAAAGGTCAGGCTTCTCAAACGAGTGATTCTGGCGCTTATTGTAGCCGTGGTCATGGCGGTGCAATACTGGAAAGCAGACTCTCCTATGGAGGTCACGCTCGCGGGTATGGTTATGCTTCTGAGATCCGAATAGAAAAACGCGTCATCCTCTATGGCGGTGAGCGTGGAGGGCAGCGTAACGCTTTGCAGGCGGCGGCAGTTTGAAAATGCGGCACCTATCTCGCGGACTCCCTCCGGTATTATAACGCTCACTATATCGCTTCTGTAAGAGAAGCTGTTGTCCTCCAGTCTTAAGACCGACTTTCCGTTTAGCGTGGCCGGTATAATAACATTGGCTTCCGTCCCGGTGTATTTTGTAATAACGGCCGCACCATTCCTATTCAGTTGGTATTCGTAATCTCCGGATACTTCCGCGATTTCTGCCACGCCATCTGCGGCCAGCGGCTCCGCAGAGGACTCAATAAGCTCTGCGGGCGCTTCTATAGCCTCCGCTTCGGCTATTTCGGCCGGTCCGCTGTCTGCCGCAAGAGAAAAAGCGGGTATAGATATTAATAAAAATGCAGTTAATAATACTGCCGTGATCCTTTTAGACATGCTGCACCTCCAAGATGTTCAAACTATAGCTTGATGCTAGGTTGCATAATCATACTGTATCAAAATGATGTTTACAAGTCAATCGGCAGCGGTCATAAATATAAAATTCATGTTGTACACGGCTTTGGGGAAGCCCCTACCTTTCCTCGGCCTCGAAGCTGCCCGATTCGCCGCAGACAGGACATACGTCCAGCGTCTCCGCCGAAACGTGGCCGCAATTTTTGCATATGAAGCGCACCCAACCGCGTTTTTTATTGGCCGATTCACCCGTGCGCAGTTCTTCCAAAGCCTCCAGAAACATGGTTTCGTGGTTTTTCTCTATCTCGGCTATATTGTCGAACATTATTGCCAGCAGTTCAAAGCCCTCGTCGCGCGCCGTTTGCGCAAATTTGGGGTACATAGATTCCCATTCGCTATGCTCGCTGGCGGAGGCATCCTCCAAATTGGTTAGGCTGGATGGTATGCCATTGTTTAGCACCTTGTACCATACCTTCGCGTGCTCGCGCTCGTTTCCCGCCATAGATTCGAACAGATCGGCTATTTTATCGTAGCCTTCATTTCTAGCGATCGTAGCAAAGTAAGTGTATTTATTGCGCGCCTGAGACTCCAGTGCGAAAGCGGTCTTTACGTTTTTTTCCGATTGTGAATTTGTTATATCCATTATATTTCCTCCGTGTGAGTAGTGTTTTTTGCTTCGCCAAAATTCGGTGAAGGCTTTTCAACTTATGTTGTCCAATAGATTCAGTATAGAATCTTTGCTGAAATTATCCGCATATTCCACCAGCTTCGCCGCTATGCCGGGGCACTGCGCCTCGATTGCCTTCGCGGCGGTGGATACAGAGCCGTAATCTCCGCGCATTACCGCAGATCTTATTGCCTCTGCGGCTTCGGCGTCCAGCTTTTCGTTTGTACTGTCGGTGGATTGAGATGTTCCCTGTACACTTTCATCGAATATATAGTGCACTCCCGTAAGCCGTTCTATTTCCATGAGCAGATTTTCCATAACGAAGGGCTTGGTCATAAAAACATCCGCGCCGGCCTCAAGAGCCGCTTTTTTGTGGTGATCAAGCGCATTCGCCGAAAGCACCAGTATGGGTGTCGCACCGCCCGCCGCAACAGAGCGTATTTTGCGAACGATATCCACATTGCCGGAGCCCGAAGCAGACAGATCGGTTATTACCAAACCGGGGTTGTCCGCCTCCCAAAGCCGCATAGCCTCGCTGTAATCGTTCGCAATAAGCGGTTTAAAGCCCAGCTTTTCCAGAAGTATTTTCAGTATTTCACGGTCGTCATCCGTGTTGTCGGCAACAAGCACGCTCAGGGGACGGTCTATACCTTTGACGCGGGAATAATCCTTTCCCTCGTTTTCGGTTGTCGATTCCGTGCCCGGATCGAACAGCAGTTCCAGCAGGAAGGTGGTGCCCTCGCCTATTGCGGAATGCTGTATGCTGAGGTCTCCATCCATCATTTTGGCGAAATTCCGGCTTATGGCCATGCCCAGGCCGGTGCCCGCGCCGGATTTTATTCCGGAGGAGGTTTGCTCGAAGGCGGCAAATACACTGTCTATCTCCTCGGGTGCTATGCCTGCGCCGGTATCCTTCACCAAAGCGGTGAATTTTATGCGCCCGTTTTGGGTACGCTCCGTGCGCGCGGTAAGATGAACATATCCCTCTAATGTAAACTTGATTGCATTGCTGATAACATTGAATATTATCTGGCGTGTCTTGCCCATATCGCCAACGAGCGGTAACGGCGTCACCTCATCTGCATCCATTCGGAATTCCAGTCCCTTTGCGTCCATCTGCGGCATGAACATATTGTGTGTGTCTGTAAGCAGCGTATGCAGGTCGAACTGCTCTTTGTTCAGCTTTATTTTGCCCGCCTCTATTTTAGACATTTCCAGTATATCGTTTATAAGGCTCAACAGGTGGTTGCCGCTGCGCCTTATTGTGTCCACGTATTCCATGTTGGTCTTGCTGAGCTCATTGTCCATTTGAAGCAGCTGGGAATAGCCCAGTATGGCGTTCATGGGCGTGCGTATCTCGTGGCTCATGTTGGCTATGAATGTACTCTTGGCCATGTTGGCGCTGTCTGCCGACTTCTTGAGCTCCACCACGTTTGTTTCGTCCACGCATATCTCCAATATATTCACTATCTCGCCCTCGCGGTTCAGAAGAGGGTTGCGGTATATCTTCCAATAGCTGCGGCGGCCCTCTGTTTCCAAGCTGAGCTCTTTTATTGTGACCTCCTTTATGCCCGTTAAGTAGGGGCAGGAGTCGCAGGGCGCATCGTTCTGATACCATTCATAGCAGAATACCTCGCGGCCGGGACGGAAGCCGAGGTCGTAGCTGGCTCTGTTGAAAAATCTCACGCGGTTGTCCGGGCCGATTATGCGCACGGGTACGGGAAGCGACTGGAAATAGCTCAATATAACGTCGAAGGCGGTGTTGGCAGTGCCCACAAGCTCGCCGTATTTGCCCTTGGCCATGCCCGCGTCTATGGCGGAATAAAGGTTGCCGTCCGCGAAGGCCTGTGTAGCATCGTTCAACTGGGTTATAATGGTTTCTATGTTGTTTACAGTATCGCCGAAGGCCACCTTCATTTTTTGCTGATCGTCGTATATTGCCTGCAAGTGGGGCGCGGAGGGACGGCGGCCTATTTCCAGTATGGCGTGTTTGAAATCGCCAGCTGCCAGCCTATCAAGAGCTTCCTTCTTAACAAGCGAAAGGTGCTCGAAATACGCGAATATCTGTTCCTGCTCCTGTATTTTTTCAATGAGCTCCGTTTGGTTTGAATAAACCTGCAAGAACAGATCCTTTTTGACTATGCTTTGGGAGTATTCAAACTTTACGGTAGCAAAGCTCACATGCCTGCCCATGAGATGCAGTTCCGCGTTATCGCTCTTGTGGTTGCGCCTGCACTTCTCTATTTCGTTTTCTATTATGGAAACGCTGGTCGCGCCTATCAAAGGCAGATCGGATACGCTCATACCCTCTGTGATTTGGTCGGGGGTGAGATCGAATAGATTCAGTATGATCTCATTTACATATATGATCTTTTTATCTTCGTCTATTATTGCTATGCCCACAGGCAAATGCCCAAATATTCGGGATATGCTGTCCAGCATGTGGTTTAGCGAGGCCTTTATCTCGTGGCGGGTGTTGTCGCTGTTTTTTTCGGTGAAGCGCGTGAACAATTCGCCGCCCTCAATTTTGTGGGCGAGCGCTGTGATATCCTGAAGCAGCGCGTCATTATCCTGCACCATGCTTATGAGGCTGTCCGCGGCGAGGGTGATCTCGTTGTTTCCCTTTAGCCGGGTGTAGGGCTTGTTCTCGCTTATGCTGCGCACCAGCTCGTTCAGATCCTTTATGGGCTGTGTAAGGCGGTAGGCGCTGTAGCCAACTATGAATATTACCGCAGCGGTGAGGCAGATGAAGGCAAACAACGTTATAGAAGTATAATTGTCGAAGAAGGCGTTCATCACTGTGTAATTTGGTACGAACGATGTAAGATACCAGCCGGTAGTACCTATACTGCTTACATATTTTTCACCCTCTATGCTGCTCTCGCCGCCCTTGGTGGTCATTATTCCTTCGGAATATTCGTTTATGAAGTCCGCGGGAAGGATGCGCTTCATTAGCTCGCCATCCACGAGAAAATATTCAGAGTAGCCGGTAACCTGCAAGCTCGAGTCACGCGTTGGCACTATGAGTGAGCAATCGGTTATCATATTGTTTATGACGGCTTTTTCGTTGGTGGATTTGAGCAGGTGTACTATATCCAGCGTTGTGCCCGTGGTACCGCAAAGCACTCCGTTACTGAAAGCGGGTGTTATTATGTTGAACATTGAAGTGCCGTCCGGCGTTACATAATCTATTATTACGGTGGATTTCAGATTATCCTTGAACAATTGGTAGTTGCCTATCGAATCTGTATATTCGGCTTTGCCGCCGCTCATTATCATGTAGTTGTTATCTATGCTGTATGCCCATATCATAGAATTGCCGCCCGAAATAGAGCTTTGGGCGCGCGAAAGACTCTCTGAAACGAGGCCGAAATTGTGATCCGTGTTGAATTGCTCGGGTGTTTTGCAGGCGGCCAGCATATCCGAAAGATTGGCGTTTCGCGCCAGACCCTCTGTAGCGTTTTCGTATTCGGAAATGCTCATATTCACATCTTCCGCTATGAGACGGTTTTCCATAACGTCCAGCCGCGTGACTGTGTTCGTGAAAAAAAGCTGCATCAGATGGGCAAAGACTATGAATATGACAGCCAAAACCAGCAAAAAGACTATGACTATATTCGCTACAAATTTTTTTCTGAGTGATTTCATTGCTACCCCTTAGGAGTCTGAAAGAGCCAAAAAAATACTGTCCAGCTCAGGTGAACATTCGGAGAAAATAGATACCATGAGCGGAGAAAAATGCGTTCCGGCGCTTTCGGTTATTATGTCCGCTGCCTGCTGCGCGCTCATGGGCTGCTTGTACGGACGCTTGCTCCGCAGCGCGTCATATACGTCCGCCAGCGCCATTATCTGCGCGCATAGCGGTATGCTTTCTCCCGCAAGCGCATCCGGGTAGCCGGTTCCGTCAAAGCGCTCGTGGTGGTGCAATATGACCTCATAGGCCATTTCGGCATAGGGCATATCCGGAACCTCTTCCTTTACCGCCAGAAAGGTTTGTGCACCAAGCGTGGTGTGTGTTTTCATTACTTCGAACTCTTCCGCCGTGAGACGGCCGGGTTTCAGCAATATCCGATCCTCTATGCCCACCTTGCCAATATCGTGAAGGGGAGCCACGTTTTTGAGCACGCCTATGTACGCGTCGTCCAGCATGGCAAAGTTCGGGCGGCGCGCCAGCCTTTTTGCCAGCGCTTCGCAAAAGAAGCCCACGCGCTCAAGATGCAGTCCGGTATCCGTATCGCGGCATTCTGAGAGCTTTGCCAGCGCCAGTATGGTGGCGTTTTGTGCGGTCACCAGCCTGCGGTTTGTGGAGGCTATCTCGTCCATCTGGTCGGCCACGCGCTGCTCTAACTGCTTGTTTAGCTTGGAAACGGTGGTCTGCAGACGGCTGATTTGCAGATGCGTGTTTACACGCTCCTGCACCTCCTCAAATTCGAAGGGCTTCGTTACGTAATCCACGCCGCCGTTGCGAAAGGCCTTCACCTTGTCGCCCACGTCATTAAGTGCGCTTATGAATATGACGGGCACGTCCTTAGCCGCTTCAACGTTCTTTATGCGCCTGCACGTTTCGTACCCATCCATTTCGGGCATATTTATGTCCATCAATATTATGTCCGGTATGCTGTAATTGAGGCTTTCAATGGCATCCTGTCC
Source organism: uncultured Christensenella sp. (assembly GCA_964464145.1). Lineage (GTDB taxonomy): Bacteria > Bacillota > Clostridia > Christensenellales > Christensenellaceae > UBA5399. The sequence goes on along the minus strand of CAYXFB010000005.1, from coordinate 20,882 downwards.
GCTGCGGAACACGGAAACGAAAAAGCCTATTTTTTGGAGCATCTCATTAAGGAGCTTCAAATTGGCGGGCGTGTCATCAACGACCATTATTTTATCAAAGGCACCTTCCAAAACAAAACCCTCCCCATGAATTTCATGCAATATACTTTATAACAATTATAGAGTACCAAAGCAAAAATTACAAATAATAATTATTATTCACGGTATTTGCTTTTTGTGAATGAAAACATTGCAAAGGAGCAAAAGCAATGAAAAAAGCGGGATGCATACAATGTGCAACCCGCTTTCGCATAAACTATGTGTATAGTTCGCTATTCTGGGCTGAAACCGCCCGAGCTCGATATTACATAGGCTCTATGAGCCCGTAATTTCCGTCCGCACGGCGATAAAGCACATTTACTTCGTTGTTGTGGACGTTTCTGTACACAAAGAAACTGTGCCCCAAAAGCTCCATTTGCATCACGGCATCCTCTATATCCATAGGCCGGGCTACAAATTTCTTGTTGCGCACGATCTGTGGCTCGTCCTCCTCGGGGGAGTCCTCCTCGTAATAATCATATACCGTATCCTCCAAAAACGCGTCGTCCCTCAGGCGCTTTTCAAGACGCGTGCGGTGTTTGCGCATTTGGCGTTCCAGCTTTTTCAGTACGATATCTATAGAAGAATACATGTCTCCTGTGGCCTCCTCGCCACGGAGAACAATGCCGTCGAACAATACCGTCACCTCTGCGATGTGGCGGGACTTTTCGATGGATAAAGTAACGTGCATTTCTGTACCCGGTTTAAAATAGTGATCCAGCTTGTTGGCCTTCTTCTCCACTACGTCGCGCAGGTAATTGGATATTTCCATGTTTTTTCCAGCAATAATTACCTTCAATCTACTCAACTCCTATCTCAAATATCTTAATTGCGGATATAAAAAGCTACCGCAAAACAATTGTATCACACAGCTGTTATATTCATTATTACACTCAATTTGATAATTTAAAACCCGCTATTCTGCCCGACCTGGTCTTTTCCCCCACATTTGCCGCCGGTATTGCCGTACGGACTTACATCTAACCGCGCAATGATCACAAACAAAAGCTTGCTTACGTGGACCGCTTTGCCCGCGGCTGGCATCGGCTTTCAACCACAGACACAGAACTGCGGGTCTTAACTAGATTATAGCCTAATTGCACAAGAATTTCAATTGTATTGAATAAACAAAAAAGGAGCGCCAAAGCAATATTGACGCTCCTAAAAACGCGGTCATATCAGCGGCTTTTGCGTGCCGCCTTTTGCGCCATTTTTTCCTGCTTCAAAAATTTATCGTCAAAATCTATAGTTTGCTTCACTATGACGCCGCTCAGTACGACCAGTGAAATAAGGTTGGGTATCGCCATGAGGCCGTTAGCCGTGTCGGAGAAATCCCAGGCTATTTTTAGGTTTGTGGTGGCGCCCACAAACACCACGGCAACGAATATGAGGCGGTATATGAGCTTTGCCTTGTCCGACTTCACAAGGTATTCAAGCCCCTTTTCGCCGTAATAGTTCCAGCCCAGTATGGTGGAGAAGGCGAAGAGTATCAGCCCCACCGTAACGATCACGCTGCCTGCCTGACCCAGTGCGGTATTGAATGCGGCTATCGTGAGCGGAGCGCCCTCCAGCACAGCGCCCGTGGCCGGGTCTATGCTGCCAAGCACGCCCGAGCAGGCGATCGCCAGTCCGGTGAGTGTGCATACTACTATAGTATCGAAAAATGTGCCCGTCATGTTTATGTAGCCCTGACGAACCGGGTGATCCGTTTTGGCCGCGGCGGCCGCTATGGGCGCGCTTCCGAGGCCTGCCTCGTTGGAGAAAACGCCGCGCGCCACGCCGAAGCGCATGGCCTGCGCGAAAACAAAGCCCGTAACGCCGCCCGCTACGGACTGCACGGAGAAGGCGCCCTCGAATATCTGCTGCAAGCCCGTGGGTAGGTTGCGCGCGTTTATTATTATTACAAGCAGCGCGCCCGCCGCGTAGAAAACGGCCATTATGGGCACTATCTTGCCCGAAACGCGGCCTATCGATTTTATGCCGCCCAACACTATCACGGCGGCCAGCACGGCTATAATGAGGCCGGTCACCCAGGTGGGCAGGCCGAAGGTGGCGTTCACCGCAGAGGCGATGGAGTTGGCCTGCGTAAGATTGCCTATGCCGAAGGACGCTATGACGGTGAACACCGCAAAGGCCACGGCCAATACGGAGCCCAGCCACTTCACCTTAAAGCCGTTTTTGAGCGCGAACATGGGGCCGCCGGACATCTCGCCGTCCTTATTCACAACGCGATATTTCACCGCCAGCACGCTCTCGCCATACTTTGTGGCAAGGCCGAATATGGCGGACACCCACATCCAAAACAGCGCGCCCGGCCCGCCCAGCGTCATGGCCGTTGCCACGCCCACTATGTTGCCCGTGCCGATGGTGGCGGCCAGCGCCGTCATGAGAGACTGGAAGGGGGAGATATCACCCTCGCCCTTGGAGTGCTTGTCGTTTATGCTGTGACGGGAAAACACCTGTTTTAAGGCGTACCCCAAATTGGTGAGCGGACGGAATTTTAAACGTATCATCAAAAATACGCCCGTGCCCACCAGAAAGACCAACATAACAGGCCCCCATACAAATGAATTGACATTACCTAAAATTTCTTCAAAACTCATCATTGCTACCCCTGATATCTATGAATTTTTTGTTGGGATGAAGAATATACTTATGCAAATTTTACTATAAATATGCAGGCTGTGTCAAACCAAAATGTTAAAGAATTGTTCAAAGTTTGCCCGCCGCAGCTCGCTTTACTTAACCGCCCAACTCTGATAAAATAAGGTGTTGATAAAGAAGTGAATTCTTACAGAGAGAGAAGGATATATATTTTGGGTAGTTTATTAGCAAAATCGGCGCTTAGGCCGGTCAGAAAACTGGCAGACAAGGTGGAGGCGCTTTCTTCCAAATTTGAGGCTATGAGCGACGAAGAGCTCAAAGCCAAAACGGAGGAATATAAAAAGCGGCATGCGGACGGGGAATCACTGGACGCTCTTTTGCCCGAGGTCTTTGCTCAGGTGCGCGAGGCCAGCTGGCGCGTGATTGGCCTGCGCCATTTTTACGAGCAGATACTGGGCGGCATAGTGCTGCATCAGGGCAATATTGCCGAGATGAAAACGGGCGAGGGCAAAACGCTTGTGGCCACGCTGCCCGTTGTGCTGAACGCCATTTCCGGCAAGGGAGTGCACGTTGTTACCGTAAACGAATACCTGGCCAAGCGCGACAGCGAATGGATGGGCAAGGTGTACCGTTACCTTGGCTACACGGTTGGTTTGGTGGGGCGCGAGCAGGATAGGGCTCAAAAGCAAAAGGCATACAATTGCGACATAACCTATTCTACAAACAATGAGCTGGGCTTTGACTATCTTAGAGACAACATGGTGGTTCGCAAGGACGATCTTGTGCAGCGCGAGCTGAATTTCGCCATTGTGGACGAGGTGGACAGTATACTCATAGACGAGGCCAGAACGCCTCTCATAATTTCGGGGCAGGGCGACAAGGGCACCGATCTATATCGTCAGGCCGATGTTTTCGTGAAAAAGCTCAAGCCCGAGGTGCATTTCGACCTCGACGAGAAAATGAAGGCCATAAACCTCACGGAGGACGGCGTGAAGCTTGCCGAGCAGCATTTTAAGCTGGATAACCTCACAGATATTGAAAATACCGAAATAGTCCACCATATAAATCAGGCGCTCAAGGCGCACGAGCTGTTTTTGCGCGATAGGGAATACGTTGTGCAGGACGGCGAGGTAATAATCGTGGACGAATTCACCGGCCGCCTTATGATAGGCCGCCGCTATTCGGACGGTCTGCATCAGGCAATAGAGGCCAAGGAGGGCGTAAAGGTGGAGCGCGAATCCAAGACGCTGGCCACCGTTACATTCCAGAATTTCTTCCGTATGTATAAAAAGCTGGGCGGTATGACGGGTACTGCAAAAACGGAAGAATCAGAGTTCAACAGCATATACAACCTCAGCGTAATAGAGATACCCACGCATATGCCTATGGTTCGTAAGGATATGAACGATGTGGTATACGCCACTAAAGAGGGCAAGTTCAACGCCGTGGTGGAGGAGATAGCGCGGGCACACGCTACCGGTCAGCCGGTGCTGGTGGGTACGGTTTCCGTTGCGGATAACGAATATTTATCCTCGCTGCTGGTGAGAAAGGGCATAAAGCACGAGCTTTTGAACGCAAAAAACCATCTCAGAGAGGCGCAGATAATAGCGCAGGCGGGTAAGAAGGGCGCTGTTACAATAGCCACAAACATGGCGGGTCGCGGTACGGACATACTGCTGGGCGGCAACTCAGACTATATGGCCAGAAACGAAATGCGCGCAGACGGTATGGATGACGAGCTTATAGAGCAGGCGGTAAGCCATGCGCACACGGACGACCCTGAAATAATGGCCGCTCGTGAAAAATATGCTGAACTTGTGAAAAAGCACAAGCAGGATACGGACGCAGAGCATGAAGAGGTGGTTCGCTGCGGCGGTCTGCATATAATAGGAACAGAGCGGCATGAATCGCGCCGTATAGACAACCAGCTAAGAGGACGTGCCGGAAGGCAGGGAGACCCGGGTTCATCCATATTCTTCATAGCGCTTGAGGATGACCTTATGCGCCTCTTCGGCGGAGACCGCATAAAGGCCATAATGGAAAGATTGCAGGGCGACGAGGACATACCGCTGCAATACGGTATGCTGAGCAAGCAGATAGAGAACGCCCAAAAGCGCATAGAGGGCAACAACTTCAATATAAGAAAGCACGTGCTGGATTACGACGATGTTATGAACCAGCAGAGAAACATAATATACGGCCAGCGCAGGCAGGTGCTCATGGGGGACGATGTTTCCGAAAACATAAACTCTATGATAGATACGCTGGTGGAAAACGCCATCGCGGTATACTGCCCCAAGGGAAAATACTCCGAGGAGTGGGACTGGGAGGATCTTTACGCCTACTTTGAACGCGTGTTTGCGCTAAAGGTGAAGCATTACTCGGTTGACGAGATAGAGCACGTGGAGCTCATTGATCTCAAGAAGGAGATAATGCAAAACGTGCGCGACGCCTACGCCGAAAAAGAGACGGAGATGGATTCTGCAGGCTTCAATATGCGCAACATAGAGCGCATGGTGCTGCTTCGCGTGGTGGACAGCAAATGGATGGATCATATAGATGCCATGGATCAGTTCCGCAGGGGAATAGGCCTGCGGGCACTGGGGCAGCGCGATCCCATTTCGGAGTACCGCATGGAGGGCTTCGATATGTTCGACGCCATGGTGGACAGCATACGCGAGGAAACCATATACATGCTGTATCACATAAAGGTGGAGAGCAAGGTGGAGCAGAAGGAAGTGACCGACACCAAGGCAAACATAGACGCGGACGGCAACACGGTGGGCGGCGCTGATGTCACTATGAAGCTGCAGGCCAAAGCGGGAAGCACGGGCGAAAAGCAAATGCCGGTACGCACCGAGAAAAAGGTGGGCAGAAACGAGCCCTGCCCCTGCGGAAGCGGCAAGAAATATAAGAATTGCTGCGGTAAGAACGAGGAATAGAAATATAATTAAAAATGAATAATTAAGAATTGAGAATGAATGAGTCCGCAGCGCGGACGAATTGAAAAAAGGCCATATTCCGCCGGGATATGGCCTTTTTGGGCTCTATGTCCTTTAATTATTAATTCTGCATTATTAATTCTTAATTACCCTTAAAACCCCTGTATGAGGCTGGCCTTTATGAAATCGTCTATGTCGCCGTCCATTACGGCGTTTATGTTGCCCGTCTCGGTGTTTGTGCGGTGATCCTTCACCATTGTGTAGGGGCAGAAAACGTAGGAACGGATCTGGCTGCCCCATTCTATCTTCTTTTGGTCGCCCTTTATCTGCGCCATTTCGGCCATACGCTGTTCCTCGCGCACCTCCGCCAGCTTGGATTTCAGCATACGCATGGCGGTCTCGCGGTTCTGCAGCTGCGAACGCTCGTTTTGGCACTGCACCACAATGCCGGTGGGGAAGTGCGTTATTCGTATGGCGGAGGAGGTCTTGTTTACGTGCTGGCCGCCCGCGCCCGAGGAACGGTAGGTATCCACGCGTATATCGTCCGCGTTTACCTCAATATCGTTGTCCGCGTCATCCACCTCGGGCATTACGTCCAATGAGGCGAAGGAAGTATGCCGACGCGCGTTGGAATCGAAGGGGGATATGCGCACCAGACGGTGTACGCCCTTTTCCGTGCGGAGATAGCCGTAGGCATTATCGCCCGAAATTTGCAGCGTTACGCTCTTTATGCCGGCTTCGTCGCCATCGAGGTAATCCAGGGTGCGCACATCGTAGCCGTGGCGCTCTGCCCAGCGGGTGTACATGCGCATGAGCATCTGCGCCCAGTCCTGCGCCTCCGTGCCGCCAGCGCCCGCGTGCAGCGAGAGTATGGCGTTGTTTGAGTCGTACTTGCCGGAGAGCAGCGTTTGAAGATGGAAGGCGCGTGCCTCCTCGTCCAGGTTCGAAAGCTCCGCGTTCAGCTCGGCGAAGAGCTCTTCGTCCTGCTCTTCCTCCACCATATCGATCAGCACCTCAAGATCGTCTAGCTCGCCCATAAGCTTTTCGCAGGAGGTTATCTTTGCCTTTAGCGGCTTTGCGGCGCGTGTCACGCGGTTTGCGTTTTCAATATCGTTCCAGAAATCCGGCGCCTCCATCTGCTCGTTCAGCAGCTTTAACTCCTCTTTTAGCGAGGGCAGGTCTAGCGAGGAGGAGGCCTCGTCCACCATGCCGCGCAGGGCCTGCAATTTTTGCTTTTGATCGTCTACTAAGATCATAACGTTCCTTTCAAAATACCTATTTTCAAAAGGCACCCGCTATGGGGTGCCTTCTTTTTTCTAATGATATTATACAGTCAGTTTACCGCTTTGTCTATAGCGCTTAGTCTATATATTTCCATGAGGCTCCGCCCGCCGCCGAAACGTCGTTTTGCGCCGTGCGGCCGTCGCAGGTGAAGTTGAATACCAGGTGACTGGAGGGCGTATACACGGTTGCGGGGCTGCACGTATAGGAAACGCGCTTTTGTTCGCCCGGCTTGAGCGTTATGGTGCCCGTCTGCTTTATGCCGTCCACCCACAGTGTGAGGGTCCTGTCATAACCGGAGGCGGATTCGGGATTTACAAGCAGCTTGGCTGTGGTTGCCTGTATAACGATGTCCTTCGTACCCCTGTTTGTCATGGAGAACAGCGAGGAGGTAAGGTTGTTGTTGGTGGTGTTAACCACGCCTATGGTGTAAACCGGCTTCTCAGCCTCCCTGAATGCCGTAGCAACAGCGGAGAATGTGCTGAAAACCTTCTGGCCGCCAACGGTGCGGTAGGAGCGCACTTTATAATAGTACGTGCTGCCCGAGCTTACCGAGGTGTCCTTGAAAGAGTTGGTGGTGAGGGTCTTTATACCATTGAACGGGCCTGCCGCCGCCGTGGCGCGATATAACTGATAGCCCGCCGCTCCGTCCACCGCGTTCCAGGAAACGCTGACTTCCGCATTGCCGGTGAAGGCCGCCTTTATGCCAGTGGGTGTGGCGGATTTGGTTTGAGCCGCCACCGGGCCGCCGGTTATGCCCTTGACCTTTTCTCCGTCGACCAGTATATACGGAATAACTTTATAATAGTATTTTGTGCCGGGCGCGAGATCCTTGCTGTCCGTATAGCTCAGCGAGGCAGCGGAGCTGGTCAGCAGCTTGATGGATTTATAACCGCCGTTTTTGTTGGTGGAACGGTATATATAGTATCCCAGCGCGCCCTCCGGGCGGTTCCATGTAAGCTTTATGCTGCTGGTGCTCTGCCCCTTACCGGCCAGATTTTCCGGCTTGGGGGTAGACTTCGTGGCCTGCATTATTGGCGAATCATCGCCCGCTACCTTACCGGAACTCATTGTGCGGTAAGCCGCTACCTTGTAGTAATAGGTCTTGCCCACGCCGAGACCTGCGGTATCCGTGTATGTGAGCGTGTTTGCGCCCGTTACGCTTCCTATAACCTTATAGGTTCCCGTCTTGGATTCCGAACGGTATATGTCGTAGCCGGTTGCGCCCGCAGACTTCGTCCATGTGAGCTTGAATCCGCCCGTGGCCTTGGAAAGCTTCAAAGATTCGGGAGCGGCGTTAACAGGCTTCACCGAAACCGGGCCGGCCGCTTCGCCCTCGATTTTCTGGCTGCCCTGATTGCGGTAGGCTTTTACCGTGAAGAAATAGGTGCTGCCTGTAGACAGATTCGATTGTGTGAAGGAACCCGTCGTGGTCGTTCCCGCCTTCGTGTATGTGCCGCCTGCCGAGGTGGCGCGGTATACATTGTAGCCGTCGGCATTGGAAACCACATCCCAGCTGATCTTGGCCGAATTGTAGCCCGCGCTTTCAGCTTTAAGGTTTGTCACCGGGCCCGCGCCGTCGGTAACGACAACCTTTACGGCTTCCGTTTGGTTGCCCGAGATATCATCCCCGCCCTGAGTAACATAGGCGTTTACCTTATAGTAGTATGTGCGGCCGTTTATTACAGTATTGTCCGTATATTGAAGCGTGCTGGCACCGGCCGCTTTGTTTATGAGTGAGTAGGTGCCCGTTTCGCTGTCCGAACGGTATACCTCGTAGCCTGTGCTGCCGGAAACGGCGCTCCAGCTCAGCTTTACGCTCTCCTGCCCAATTATTTTCTCGGCCTTGAAATTTGTGGGCGCGCTCAAGGCTGCCTTTGTGGAAGCCGGACCGGCGGGAACGCTCTCCAGCTCGGTTGCGCCGCTGGTAACGTAGGCCGTAACCTTATAATAGTATGTTTTGCCCAGCGTGAGGCTTGCGTCCGTGTAGCTGGTCTGTGTTGCGGAGGTGTTTGTGCGCACCAGCGTATAGCCGCTGTCCGCAGATTCGGAACGGTATATTTTATAGCCGTTCACGCCCGAAACGGAACCCCAGCTCAGCGCGGCGCTGGTGGTGCCCTGCGCTGCCGCCTTAAAGTTTTGCGGTGTGGCGGGTATGTTTATGTTTGCCGCCTTGGCCACCGCGCGGTATGCGTTCACATTGCCCCAAGCCGTGTATACGTCAAAACCGGGCGTGTACAGATCGGTAGCCGTACCCGTTATCATATCCTGTATCTGCGCCGGTGTGAGCGAGGGATTCACATACAGCATCATTGCCGCCACGCCCGCCACAATGGGCGAGGCCATGGAGGTGCCGCTGCTTTTTGCGTATGTATTGCCCGGGTATGTGCTGTATATAGCGTTGCCCGGAGCGGAAATATCCTTTTTAGCGCCGTAGTTTGAGCTGCTTGATTTGCTGTTGCTTGTGGGGTCGGTGTAATTCAGTGTGTTTATTACGCTTAGCGCGTTATCGAAATCGGCGGGTAAAAACGTCGCGTCGCCATTGTCGTTACCGGCGGCCACAACAACCACCATACCCTTGGCGGTAGCGTCATTCACAGCGTCCTCAAAAAGCTTATCCCAGGGCATACTGGTTTGAGATGGCGCATAGCCGAGGCTCATGTTCGCTACCTTAGCGCCCGAAAGCACGGCATGGTTCAGCGCGGCTATTATAGCGCTGGTGGGCGCCTTGTTATCCGAATCGCGGAAAACGTTGTATGCGATCATTTCAACCACCTGATTGCGGCTGCCGCTGGCCACGCCCGTACCGCCCTTGCCGTTGTTTGCCACGGCGCCTACGAGGCCGGCCACATGTGTGCCGTGCGTTTTAGGAGTGGTGGGGTAGGGCTGAGCCACGCCCGTCTGCATATCATAGCACTGGGAGGCTATTATGTTACTTGCCAGATCCTCGTGGTTAAGATCGACGGCGGCGTCTATTATGGCCACCTTTACCTTGCTGCCGCTTTTGGAATCAACAATATTCCACGCTTCGCCCACGTTTATTTTATCCAAATGCCACTGCTCTGAAACGCCGGGGTCATTGGGCAGGGAAGCCAAGCTGGCGGACGCTTCCTGCACGGCCGCGCCGAGGGGTACATCGTCCGTTTCGGCGAGCTCGTATAAATAGTTGGGCTGTGCGTAGGAAACTGCCGGATTGGCTGTTATTTCGCTGACTGCCTGCGCCACCGTCTGATCAAGCGGTATGTCCACAACGGCTACCACCTCATTGGCGGGAGCTTCTATGATATCCGAAACCGTGCTGTCCAGGCTCTGCATTGTGGCTTCGGCCTGCGCTTCGGACACGCCCGAGCCGAATACCACCAGCACCTCACCCGGCACATAGCCAAGGCCGCTGCCCGCGCGCTCCGCCGCCGCTGCCGCGTAGTTTTGCAGCGTCTGCGCCGCACGTGCGTCTATGGCTGCTGAAAACGCCTCCAGCTGCGCCGTGAGACCTTCGCTGTAGTATATATCCAAAATCTGGGACAACGCGTCCATATAGGCCGCCTCGTCCGTGTATGCCGAAAGCAGCGCGGCCGCCTTGCCGCCATCCTGCCTTGCTATGCCAATCAGCTCTTCTATACCGGTTATCGCTGCCGTTTGAGCTTCGGGCTCCGGCTGCGCGCTCTCCTCCGTTATGGGAAGATCCTCCGTGGGGGGCACTTCCTCCAGCGTCTGATCGGGAGCTTCCGTATTTGACGGGGGTTCTGTGGCTTCCGGTGTTTCTGAAGGCGACGGTTCACCTACCTCCGGTAACTCCGCCTGACCCATTTCGGGCTCTGCGGCAAAGGCGACTGATGTACCTGCAAACGTGAACAGCAGGCAAAGCACCAGCAGTATTGAGAAAAACTTGCGTATTGGCCGATTCATTTTGTTCTCCTTTCGGCTTGGGGATTATAATTTGTTTATTGTTAATTTGACGGGATAGCCCGCATATTTTGTTCCGATTTCTATCAACGCCGCCCAATTTGCCATATCGGCCGTGCCGATCCCGTCCATGGAGCGGTGTATTTCAACTTGCAGCGCGCCGCCCAGAAGACTAACGCCCTCGCAAACATGGCTAACGCTGCCGCTTGGCTCCTCCAGCAAAAGCACAATAAGGGAATGCTCCTCAAAAAAGCCTTCATCATATTTTTCAAGAGCGGCCAGCGCCTGCGGCCAGACGCTAAATTCTTCCGAGATGCCTCCAAAAAAATCCAGCAGGCCGGCGGCCGAGCTTTCCACATGACCCATATGCCCCAGTGGCGCATCACCAAAGGAACCTATGCGTATAAATTCACATTTAAAGCCGATATCCATAAAGTTAAACCACCTGCACACACCCTTAAAAGAGGAGTTTCAATACATGCGATTATATCATATAAGCCGTCGGTTTTCCACCTTATAATGGAAGCGACGGCTCATTGTTAATGATTTATTCATTTATTAACAACTTGTAAGGGCTGTTGTTTTGCCTGTACGGGCTATGATATAATTACATCAAAGTGCTACAAATATTGTAAATGTGCGAACCGCAGTTTTTTGCGCGGGAGGAAAATATATAATGAAGATAAATAAAAAAATATTGATAGCTATAATAGTGGTGGCGGCGGCAGTGGTGGTTACGCTGGCGCTTTTGGTGCCAGCATTTGCGCAGGCGCCGCCCGAAGCGGAGCCGCCCGAGATAACTACTGAAGAGCTGGACGCGCTGGAGGAGGCCGCCGCTTCAGAGGAGGCCGCGGTAGACCAACCGGTCATATCTCAGGCACCCGAACCGTCCGAGCTTCCCACACCCGCGCCCGTGACGCGGAAAAACATGAGCGACGAGCCGGTGGAGTATAAGGATAACAAGGTGGAATACACCTATCACGATATAGTTTCGGATTCCGAAAAGAAGATGGAGGCCGCAGCCGATACGCAGAGTGATTTGAAGTTTGGTCTGGAGGTGGTATCGCAGCAGCTTTTTGGACAGCCGCTGGAGCAGTCTCCCATAAATCCTAATTCGATCAGTCTGGAAGAGGGGAAGCTCTACATAGACTTCAAAGCTTCTATATATGAAGCGAATTTTGGCCTGGAGGGCGAGGCTTCCATGCTGGATAATATAGCGAACGCCTACCTTAACAATATACCCGAGATAACGGAGATATATTATAGCGTGGATGGCGGAAACTATTCCACAGGACACTTTGAGATACCCGGAGGTACGCCCTATCTCACAAAATAAATGTCTCTTACTTTGCCGGGGCTTTTGCATTGAAAGTCCCGGTCTTTTTTTATGAAGTATAAATGATATTGGTAAAAGTGTTGAACGATAGTATAAAATAGTCGACATTTTGCTTGATTTATGCTAGAATTGCTCTATACAAATTACCGAAATTATGGGTTCTTTCTCATAAATGAAAAAATAACTTCAAGGTTCTGACGCAAACGACAGTTTAATGTGACCGACTGGTTTTGGGATTTGGTTAAAAGCGGTTTATCCAGCCGCGGTTTTTGATTATTTTAAAAGCTATTGGAGTTTGCGATGAAAAATGAAAGAAGGAAAGTCGGGGATGATTTTCTGCTTTTAGCGTTCAAATCTATGATGGAAAGCTCGCCGGATATGATATTCATAAAAACACCCGATCTAAAGTATGTTGCGGCCTCGCGCAGGCTGCTTGATATGTGGGGCTGTGAGGCTGAAGAAGATATACGGGGCAAGACAGATTTCGATTTTTTTGAACAGAGCATGGCGGAACAATTTGTGATGGATGATCGCGGTGTTTTGAATAGCGGTAAGCCAATGCTGGATAAGATAGAACAACTGCCGGATAAGAGTGGCGTGAAGCAATATTCCTCCACGTCAAAATATTGCCTGCACGATGATAGCGGAAAGGTGATGGGCCTTTATGGAATCGCGCGGGATGCCACCGCAAAAATGGCGCTAAAGGAAGAGCGGGAGAGCCGCAAGCTGGCGCGTAAGATGTTTGAAGGCGTGCTGGAGGCGGATATAACGGATAATCGTATGCTGTGGGTGGATGGCACCATATGGAGCGGTCTGATCCAAAGCATGAGGACGAGCACATATACGGAGGCCGTGGAAATGTACGCGGCTAAATATATCCACCCAGACAATATAGAAGAATTCAAGAGCTTTTACAAGCTGGACAGAATAAAGACGATATACGCGAACGGAGTGAGGGAATTCAGCCATTTGGCCTATCAGGATACGGACGGAAACGGCTATAAATGGATAGAGTTTAAATCCAGACTGTTCGAATCCAGCGTTACAAAAACGCTCAAGATGACCACGATACTTAACAATCTTGATGACGAGGTGCGCTATAAGGCGCTGCTCAAAAAGAAGGCGGAGACAGACCCCCTCACAGGGCTTTTGAACCGCGAAAGCGTGTTCGCGCAGATAGGCGAGTGCATAGCCGGCTGCGGCGAAAAGAAAAACCACGCGTTGCTCTTCGTTGATCTGGATAATTTTAAGCAGGTGAACGATAATATGGGTCACCCCTTCGGAGATAAGGTGCTGGAGGACGTGGCCTGCAAGCTCAAAGGATTTTTCAGAGAAAATGATATAATAGGGCGCGTGGGCGGCGACGAATTTTTGATATTGCTGCAAAACGTTACATCGCGTCACGATGCGGAAACACGCATAAAACGAATATTCGACAAGACCTTCTTTTGCGGAGCGGAGGACTGCGAAGCAAGCGTTACCTGCAGCGTGGGCGTGGCGATGTACATGGGCGACGGCAAAACTCTGGAGCGGCTCTACGGCGAAGCGGACAAGGCTATGTATGACGCAAAGCAAAGAGGCAGGGACCGCATTGTTTTCTTCGAAGAAAAGGGCGAGGAAAACGCTGTATGACAGTGCAAAACAGGCACGGGTTAGAATAAGGAAAGCATTCAAAAGCCCGGAATATTTTCACATATTTTTCCGAAAGGGAAGTGTGTACTTTTTCACGTATCCCGCTGCCTGAGCTTAGCTCAGCCACCCGGCGGAGCCGCAGAAAAAAGCATTCAGAAGCCCGGAATAATTTCGCGTATTTTTCCGAAAGGAAAGATTGTACTTTTTCACG
>CAYXFB010000005.1:0-6795 GCA_964464145.1 uncultured Christensenella sp. | reverse complement strand
AAGCCCGGAATAATTTCGCGTATTTTTCCGAAAGGAAAGATTGTACTTTTTCACGCATCACCCTGCCTGAGCTTAGCTCAGCCATCCGGCGGAGCCGCAGAAAAAAGCATTCAGAAGCCCGGAATAATTTCGCGTATTTTTCCGAAAGGAAAGATTGTACTTTTTCACGTATCCCACTGCCTGAGCTTAGCTCAGCTACCCGGCGGAGCCGAAGAAAAAAGATTCAGAAGCCTGAAATAATTTCACGTATTTTTTGCAAAGAAAGTGTGTACTTTTTCACAATTACGTTTATAATATATTATAACAATAAACATGACAAGTGAGGTATGGTTTCCATGAGCAAAATAGTATTGGTAGGATCGAACCACGCGGGAACGGCTGCGGCAAACACAATATTGGATAATTACCCGGACAACGAGCTTGTGATATTCGATAGAAATACAAACCTCAGTTATCTGGGCTGCGGCACCGCGCTGTGGGTGGGCAAACAGATCGAGGGAACGGACGGACTGTTTTACTGCTCTAAGGAGGTTTTCGAGAAGAAGAAGGCCACCGTTCACATGCAGACGGAAGTTGAAAATATAGATTTTGATAATAAGATAGTAACGGCGAAGGACAAGGATGGCAACACAATAACGGAAAGCTATGACAAGCTTATACTGGCAACTGGATCGCTGCCCATCCGTCCCAAAATTGAGGGACTTGACAAGGAAAATGTGGACGTTGTTAAGCTTTTCCAGGATGGCCAGAAGATAAACGAAACTCTGAACCTGCACGAAATAAAGAACGTGGCCATAGTGGGCGCGGGCTACATTGGCGTGGAGATAGCCGAAGCCGTACAGCGCAGAGGTAAAAAAGCCCTGCTCTTCGAGGCGATGAACACATCGCTCTCCGGCTATTACGACCCCTGGTTTTCAGAGGATATGGACAAGGTGCTGGCAGATAACGGTGTAGAGCTGCACTTTGGCGAGATGGTTAAGAGCATAGACGGCGGCGAAAAGGTTTCCGGCATAACGACTGATAAAGGCTCTTATCAGGTGGATATGGTGATACTGGCCATTGGCTTCTATCCCAACAGCGGAATGGCGCAGGGCAAGCTGGAGCTCTTCAAAAACGGCGCGATAAAGGTGGACAAAAAGCAGGAGACCAGCAAGCCGGGCGTATACGCGATAGGCGATTGCGCGACGGTATACAGCAACGCGCTTCAGGATTCCGCCTATATAGCGCTTGCCACCAACGCTGTTAGAAGCGGTATAGTAGCAGCGCACAACGCCTGCGGCACAGAGATAGAATCCGCCGGCGTGCAGGGTTCTAACGGCATAAACATATACGGCTACAAGATGGTTTCTACCGGACTTAACCTCAAGGCGGCGGAGGCGGCCGGTTTCGATGTGAAGTATACGGACTATGAGGATCTGCAAAAGCCGGGCTTCATAAAGGACAACCAGAAGGTTAAGATACGAATAATATACGATGCGAAAACGCGCAGGATACTGGGTACGCAAATGGCCTCCTATCAGGATATATCCATGGGCATACACATGTTCTCGCTGGCTATTGAGGAGGGCGTTACAATAGACAAGCTCAAGCTGCTGGATATATTCTTCCTGCCGCACTTCAATCAGCCGTACAACTATATCACGATGGCCGCGCTGGGCGCGGAGTGACGCTGATACACGCTGGGAGGGGCTTCCGTTTAACGGAAGCCTCTTTTTTTGCGCGGGTATGCGCAGCCCGCCGTTGTTGCATTTTAAAAAAACTTACTATATACTATTTGCATTGTACAAAAGTAGGATGGATGGTTTATAAATGAAGCTTATCATACAGATACCCTGCTATAATGAGGAAAAAACGCTGCCGCAGACCATAGCCGACCTGCCCAAAACGGTGGAGGGCGTGGACGAGGTGGAAACGCTCATAATAGACGACGGCTCGGCCGACCGCACCGTAGAGGTGGCACGGGAGCTGGGGGTCACCCACATAGTGCGGCAGATGAACAACCGCGGGCTGGCGCACGCCTTTATGGCGGGCTTGGACGCCTGCCTCAGGCTGGGCGCGGATATAATTGTGAATACGGATGGAGACAACCAGTATTTTGGTGGAGACATACCGCTGCTGGTGGCTCCCATAATAAACAGAGAGGCCGAAATGGTGATAGGCGACCGGCAGACGGATACCATAGAGCATTTTTCGCCCTCCAAAAAGAAGCTGCAAAAGCTGGGCAGCGGCGTGGTGCGCAGGTTTTCCAAAAGCAACGTGACGGATGCCACCAGCGGTTTTCGCGCATATTCGCGGGACGCGGCAATGAAGATGAACGTGGTTTCCGAATATACATATACGCTGGAAACCATAATAGACGCCGGCCTGAAAAAGATGGCAATAGCCAACGTGCCCATACATACCAACGAAAAGCTGCGGGAATCGCGGCTGTTTAAATCAAACGGCGCGTATATAAGAAAATCCGCGATGACCATACTCAGAACCTGGGTGTCCAAAAGCCCCATGAAGATATTTTTGCCTGTGGCGCTGGTGTTTTTCGCCGTGGGCTTGTTTTTGTCCATACGCTTTTTGTACTATTATATTGTAGAGAATAGCGGCGGGCATGTTCAGTCTCTGCTGCTTGCGGCAGTGCTGCTCATATCTGCGTTTTTGATGGCTATGTTCGCCTTTTTGGCGGACGCAAACTCGCACCAGCGCAAAATACTGGACGAGCTTTTGTATCGCGTCAAAAAAATGGAGTATGACAGGGACAAGCGGGAGGAGGAAAAATGAGCGAGCTCAAAAAAATAGTGATGATAGGGCCGGTTTTTCCTTATAAAGGCGGTATTGCGCATTACACCGGGCTTATGTACCGAAATCTTATAAAGCGCTACGATGTGGAGCTTGTATCCTACAAGATGCAGTACCCCAAAATACTGTTCCGCAAGCCGCAGAAGGATTTTGACAACGATACCTTCAAAATAGACGAAACGGAATACACTCTGCACACGGCCAACCCCATAAACTGGCTGGCGGAGGCCAAGCGTATAAACGCCATGAAGCCGCAGCTTGTCATAATACAGTGGTGGCACCCATATTTTTCGCCCTGCTACAGCAGTTTGGTGAAACATCTTGCGCGCGACATACGCGTGCTTTTCGTGTGCCACAACGTTTTCCCGCACGAACGCTTTCCGATGGACAAAAAGCTCACGCGCGGCGTAATGCGTCGCGGTGATTTTTTCATAGTGCATTCCCAGCAGGACGCGGACGACCTGCTTTCCATAAAGCCGGAGGCGCTGTTCGAAAAAGCGGTGCTGCCCACATACAACGCCTTCAAATTCACCGGTATGGACAAAGCGGAGGCGCGCGGCTTGCTGAATAAAACGGCGGACGAAAAGCTGCTGCTATTCTTCGGTTTTGTGCGCGAATATAAGGGGCTTAGGCACCTAATTGCCGCAATGCCGGAGATACGCAAGGCCAACGGCGATACAAAGCTCATGATAGTGGGCGATTTCGGCGGCAGTAAGGAAGAATATATGCAGCTCATAGAAAGCACGGGCGAGAGCGCGGCCATAGAGGTGTACGACGGTTACATGCCGGACAAAGAGGTGGAAAAATATTTCGCTGCTTCAGACCTTGTGGTGCTGCCCTACGTTTCGGCAACGCAGAGCGCGGTGGTTCAAATAGCCTACGGTTTTGACAAGCCGGTGGTGGTGACGAACGTGGGCGGATTGCCCGAGGTGGTTACGGATGGCAAGACGGGCTATGTGGTGCCGCCCGAAGACCCCGCCGCCATAGCGGAGACGGTGGGTAGATTTTTTGCGGAAAACAAAGCGGCGGAGTTTGAGGAAAACGTGAAAAAAGAAGCGTACCGCTACGATTGGGACAGGATGAGCGAAACGGTGGAGAGGTTGTACAGAGCATGAAGGAAACAGTGTTTATAACGGGTGCGCCCGGTTTTATAGGAAGATATATCGTAGACATATTGCTAAATAAAGGCTACGCGCTGCGCTGCCTTGTGCGGGAGACAAGCGATGTGGCCTTCTTAAAGGAAAAGCCGGATGTGGAGCTTTGCTACGGCGATATCACAAAGCCGGAAACGCTTGCGGGCAAGGCGGACGGCTGCGAATATGTGCTGCACATGGCGGCGGAGGGACACGTTTCGGCAATGTCGGAAGAGGCGCTGAAACGCTTTGTTCTAATAAACGAGGGCGGCACGCGCAATATGATAGAGGCCTGCAAAACAAACGATGCGCTCAAAAAGTTTGTGCATTTTTCCAGTACGGCGGCAATGGGGCCAATAGGCGATCCGGTGCTGGACGAGACATCCGAGCCAAAGCCGGTCACGCCATACCAGCAGAGCAAATACAAGAGCGAGCTGGTGGCGCTGGACGCTGCGAAAAAGGGCTTTCCCGCGCTTATAGCAAGGCCGTGCATGGTGTACGGCGTGGGCGGCACGGGCGCTTTTTACACATATTATAAGCTGATGGTGCGCGGCAAGTTTCCGCGCGTGGGCAGCGGGCAAAACCTTACACCTATGGTATACGTTACCGATGTGGCGGAGGGCGGCGTGCTGGCTATGGAGCGGGGCAGACCGGGCGAGGTGTATCTGCTGACGGGCGCGCAGTCCTACCCGATGGATGATGTTCGCAACGCGATCGTAAAAAATGCGGGCGTAGAGGTGGGATATCCCAAAATGCCCAAGGGTCTTGCGCTTTTTGGCGTTAAGATGCTGGAAAAGATATACACGATGCGCGGCAAAACGCCCATAGCAACCTACGAGAATATAAAGTCTTCCACCACGGACAGGACTTTCGATATATCCAAGGCCAAAAGCGAGCTGGGCTACGCGCCAAGCGTGGGGCTGGAGGAGGGTGCGAAGCTGACGGTGGAGTATTTCAGGAGCTTGGGGCTGTAATATGTTTAAAGGTATAGTGTTGCACACAATGGGCAAGGTCGCCTTTGTGATAGGAAGTTTTTTGATACAGCTTTTTCTGGTGCGCATGCTGCCGGCGGAAATTTACGGCGTGTACAATGTAATAATAAACATAATAAATTTCAATTATCTGTTTTTGAACAACGGTGTGCGTCAGGCGGTCTCAAATGCTATTACGCAAAACCGCTATGATACGCCCAATCTTATAAAGCGGGGCATGCTGTACCAGCTGGCAATAATTGCCGTGGTGTTCTGCATAAACTTCTTTGGCGCGGATTTTATAGCGCAGATATTTGGCAAGGGCGACGCGGCGCAGTTTGCCTACTATATAAAGGTGGCGGCGTTCATTGTGCCCACTATGGGCATATATTTTGTGGCGTTGGGCGTGTTCAACGGCTTTAAGCTGTTTGTTATAGAAGCGACCATCATAACTGTGTATCCGCTGCTCAAAATGCTGGCGATACCCTTTGCTTCCGGCTTTATTTTTTCCGATACGCTGTTTGGAGCGGAGATGGGCTTTGTGGTATCGGGCGCGCTCATATGCATAATAAGCCTTATATGGCTGTTTAAAAAGCGTGGTCTATACGAAAATAAGCCGGATAGGATAGCAACCAAAGCATATATAAAATCTGCATTCAGCTTTTCGTTGCTTTTTAGTGTGGTCGCAATACTCATGAATCTTGACACTATAATATTGCAGGCCTCAATAGGCCAGGCCTCGCCCGTGGTGGGTTATTATTCGGCTGCGGTGCAATTTGGCAAAGCGTCATATTATCTATTGGGCGCGTTTTACATTGTGGTACTACCCGTAGTGACGAAATTCTATCGCCAAAAGCGAACCGATCTAGCGAGAGGCGCAATTCGCGATCTCATGACGGTGATACTGGCGTTGGTGCTGCCCGTTACGGTGATAGTGGCGGCCTCAGGGGCTACTGCGCTATCAGTATACAAGGACGTGGCCTATGCCGTGGCCGGGCCTGCGCTATCTTTCCTTTCTTACGGTACGTTTTGTATGGGAATGACGCTCGTGTTCAACATGATAACCTCGGCGGCGGACAAAAAGAAATTTACAACTGTTATGTCTGTCATAATGCTAGTGGCGTTTGTTGCGGTGTGCATACCGCTTACGAACGCATTTTCGCTTACGGGCACGGGCGCTTCTTCGCTTATAGTTTGCGCCTTCACAATGCTGGCCTCGGCGATTTACGCGCAAAAGATTTTCGGCAATTTCTGGACGAAAAAGCACCTTGCTATAATTGGCGTGAACGCCGTGCTGGGTGTGTTGACCGTAGTGGCGGTAGCGTTCGTTCCTATAAAAAATCTTGTTACACTGCTGCTCATATACGCCGCGCTGTATTTCCTTGGCTTTGCCATAATGCGCGCCTTCAAGATAATAAGCATAAAGCAGATCAAAAACGCGCTCAAGAAGGAAAAACAACAGGAAACGCAGGAGCAGATAGCCGAGGAGGAGCGCGAGGAGAACGATATGGACGTTCCGTTGACATAAAAACGGCGCAATGCTATAATCAGACGTGTTTTTGTTTGGAAAAAATCGACTCGGCGACCGTGTTTTGGCGGCGTGCCGTGTAATAGAATTGATTGGGAGATGCGATGAATCGCGATCTGGAACAGAGAAAGAGTATACAGCCGCTGCTGGAGAAATACAGAGAGGTTTTGCTTGACCGCATAGGTGACAAGGAAGAACCTCTTATTTTGATGCAGGGCGGCTACGGCAAGCACAACACGGGCGACGACACACTGCTGCGCGTGGCGATAGAGCAGGTGCAAACGGTGTACCCCAAGGCGCGAATAGTGGCGCTGGCCTACAACCCCGAATTTTTGATGGAGAGCTATGGCATAGAGGCCATACCCTTCAAAAT
>CAYXFB010000004.1:0-70525 GCA_964464145.1 uncultured Christensenella sp. | reverse complement strand
AGCCTTTACTTAAACAGTTTCAAAGCTATATCGCATTGATAGCGATCTTTGTGGTGGCGTCGCTCATATGTGTGAAGGATGGCAACAATATATTCCTCGATGTGCGGAATATAATGAACGTGCTGCGTGCGGTTTCAGAAAACGGCATAATAGCAATTGGTATGACGCTAGTTATACTGCTTGGAGATATAGACCTTTCTGTAGGCTCTGTGCTGGGGCTGGTTTCCACGGGAAGCGCGGCGCTGATGGTAAACAACGGCGTACCGTTCATACCCACTATAATAATAAGCCTGGGCATAGGCGCGCTGTACGGACTTTTTAACGGCCTCATAATCACAAAGCTGAAGATACAGGCGTTCATAGTTACGCTGGCTTCCATGAACATTGCCCGCGGGCTGGCGAGGTTTTGGTCTAACGGTATAGGCATACCGCTCAGCTACGGCGAGGGGCCGGGGCTGGCGCCGCCGGAATATGCTTGGTTTCAAGAAAGGTTGGGCGGAGTTATACCCACGCCCGCAATAATACTTGTAGTTCTCATGGTGGTATTTGTTATATTGCTCAGGCGTTCGCGCTACGGCAGGCACGTATACGCCGTGGGCGGCAACAGCACGGCTTCCCATCTTTCCGGCATAAACGTTGACAGGGTGAAGATAATATCCTTTGTTATATGCTCTATGCTGGCGGCAACGGCCGGTTTGATACACAGCGCGCAAATAAGCCAGGGCGGGCCGAACGAGGGCATAGGCTACGAGCTGAACGCCATAGCCGCGGTGGCCATTGGCGGAACCAGCCTGGCAGGCGGCAAGGGAACCATAATAGGCACCTTTGTGGGTGCGCTTATACTGGGGCTGCTGGATAACGTGATGGGGCTTCAGGGGCTAAACTCAAACCTGCAGCTGGTGGTGAAGGGCATGCTCATAATAATAGCGGTGTTTGCACAGGCGGAACGAAAAAAAGACTGACGCCTTGATGTAATAAGAAATATCTATAAAATAATACTAGGAGGAAAAAATGAAAAAAGTAAAGTTTGTAGTATTGTTGACATTGGTGATGGCGCTCGTGGTAGGCGCGGTAGCCTGCGCTCCGGCGGCGGCGCCCGCTCCGTCGGCATCAGAGGCCTCTGCGGCGGCTCCGGCAGAATCTGCGGCAGCTCCTGCCGAATCCGCTGCGGCACCCGCTGAATCTGCAGCGGCTCCGGCTGAGTCTGCGGCGGTTCCCGCGGAGGCACCTGCGGCAGGCGCAAAGGACAAGTATGTTATAGGCATGTCGCAGTGTAATTTGGGAGAGCCTTGGCGCGTTGCCATGAACGACCAGATAGCTGCTGCGGCGGAAGCCTATCCCATGTTCGAAATAATATATGCGGACGCGGCGCAGGACAACTCAAAGCAGATAGCGGACATACAGAACTTCATACAGAGCGGCGTGGATCTCATAATAGCCTCTCCCAATGAAGCAAAGCCGCTCACAAACGTGGTTAAAGAGGCTTTTGACGCAGGCATTCCCGTAATACTGCTGGATCGCAAAATAGAGGGAGATACATACACCCAGTTTATAGGCGCAGACAATGTGCTAATAGGCCGCGAATGCGGAAAATACGTTGCGGAAACACTGCTTCCCGATGGCGGCAAGGTTTGCGAAATAAAGGGTCTTGAGGGAACCTCCGGCGGTATAGACAGAGACAACGGCTTCCGCGAGGGCATAAAGGCAAACCCCAAAGTGGAGATAATAGACGCGAACAATGCAGACTGGCTGCGTGAGAAAGCTATCACCATAGCGGACGAAATGCTGCAGAAAAACAGCGAGATAGACCTGTTCTTCGCGCTGAACGACCCCATGGCGGAGGGCGCGTACATAGCGGCCAAGAATGCCGGACGCGAAAAGGACATACTCTTCGTAGGCGTTGACGGCCTGCCCACACCGGACGGCGGCATAAAGAGCGTTATGGATGGAAGGCTCAGCCTTACAATGGTATACCCCACGGGCGGCAAGGAAGCTATAGAAAGCGCATACCAGCTGCTGGTAGAGGGCAAAGAGCTGGATAAGGAAATAACGCTGGGAACAGAAGTGGTTACCCCAGACAACGCACCCGATATATATGCAAGCATGGGTGGAAAGTAATATACACATATTTGTAAAATATAGTTCCAAAAGTCAAATGTCCCATGCCTTTTAGGCAGGGACGTTTGCATTTTCTTTGACCAAGCGCCATTTCGGTATATAATGAAGAACGGTGATTAAACTTTTGGGAGTAGACAATGAAAAAAATGCGCTTTCGCGGTAGCTTGCGCACCAGATTACAACTAAATTATCTGTTTATAATATCGGTTTCATTGCTGACTATTTTGCTGCTCACAAATTATTTTTATGGGCAGTCTATAGACAGCCAGGCAAACGAATATACCTCTCAAATGATAGCGCAGGTGCGCGCCAACGTTGATATAACCATAGACTCCGTAGACAGCGTTATAAAATATCTGGCAAAAGACGAGACCGTACTTGATTACCTGCGCATACAAGATCAAAATTCTGAAGAGCGCATAGACCTTGAAACGGATGTGCGCGCGCAAATGCAGATATTTTACAAGGAACGTAAAGAGCTGAACGGAATAGTTATAGCAAGCAAAAATGGTTTTTACGCGTCGAATCAGATGAGCAAGCTGGCGCGAGACCCGATCACCGCAGACAAATGGTATGCACAGGCGGCGGCAAAAAACGGCAGCTTGACAATCACCACGCCCATAGGCAGAAATATAAGCATATGGCAGAATATGGGCACCAATGATGTGGTTATGTTGTCACGCGCGGTGCTGGACCCTGAAACGGGGGAGATACTGGGCGTGATAGGGCTTGATGTGTATATAAGTGTTTTGCAGGATATCATAAATAACGTAACGCTGGGCAAAACCGGCTATATACTTATAATGGATGAGCAGGGCGGCGTTATTTGCGGCCCCAGAAACGACACCGTATACCGTTTAAGGCCCCAGTGGTTTGACGCGGGCAAAGAAATAAATATACACGAAATACAGGGCGAACCATACCAGCTGCTGCACAGCAAATCCGAATTTACCGGCTGGATAGTGGGTGGTGTTTTTGCCTATGGTGAAATGCTGGAGCCAATGAGCAATGTGCGCCTTGCGTCCATGCTGGTGCTGTTTGCCACGCTGGCGTTCGCCTTCTTCTTGGCCACACAATTTGCAGACCTTTTCACCAAGCCCATAAGTGAGCTGCGTGCGCTCATGTATCAGGCGGAAAACGGAAATTTGGACGTACGCTTCAAGGGGCAGCATGTGGGCGAAATAGCCCAGCTTGGCGCGGGCTTCAATGCCATGATAGACAACATACAAACGCTGTTGCAGCTTGTGTATGAAGAGCAGCAGGCCAAGCGGGACGCAGAGCTGAAAACAATGCAGGCGCAAATAAAGCCGCACTTTTTGTATAATACGCTGGACACAATAAGGTGGATGGCGGTGGAAAACGGCGCGCAGGACGTAACAGAGCTGGTGAGCGCACTCACCAAACTGTTCAGGATATCCCTAAGCAGGGGCGCGGATGAAATAAGCATGAGCGAGGAGCTTGAGCATGTGCGCTGCTACTTGTACATACAAAAGGTGCGTTACGAGGAAAAGCTGAGCTTTGAGGTTTTCTGCGAGGAAGAGCTGCTTTGCTGCTACGTGAAAAAGCTAATATTGCAGCCGCTGGTGGAAAATGCCATATATCACGGTATAAAGCAAAAGCGCGGAAACGGGCGCATAGAGGTGCGGGTGACGCGCGAAAGCGATCATATATTGATGTTGGTAGCTGATGACGGGGTGGGAATGAGTGACAGCCACATTGAAAAGCTTAACAGCCTGCTGGGTTCAGACGCGCCGGTTGAGGGCGAACACGGCTTTGGCGTTTTCAATGTAAACGATAGGATAAGGCTGGCATACGGCGCAGGATTCGGGCTGCGGTTTTCGCGAAACGAATGGGGTGGAGTAACGGCGGCTATCACGCACCCTATTATCTGGGAAAAGGACGGTGGGCATAATGGAATTAAAGATATTGATAGCAGATGACGAACCCAAAATAAGGCGCGGGCTAAGACATACAATAGAGCAGATGGAGCTGCCCGTTTGTGTATGCGCCGAGGCTGAAGATGGAGAGACAGCGCTTGAGGCGGCAATAAAATATCATCCGGATATAATTTTTGTGGATATATGTATGCCATTTACGGACGGGCTCAAGTTTATAGAGCGGGCGCAGATGGAGGGCATAAAGAGCAAATTTATAATAGTGTCCGGGCATGATGAATTTCAGTACGCGCAGGAATCTGTACGCTTAAAAGTATTCTCTTATCTGCTGAAGCCGGTAGATATGGATGAGCTATACTCTATATTGAAAGCGCTTGTGGAGGAAGTTAAAAAGGAGCGCAAAAAAAATCAATATTTTGAATGGGCACAGCAGCAGCTCACAAAGCGCCGAGACTATCTCAAAGAAGAATTTTTGCGCGAATGGATAGAGGGAAAGCTGTCTGAAGAGGAAGTGGAAGAGCAGATAGACTATTTTGAAATGAAGCTCAAAAGCCCCTGCCTGCTTATAATAATACCCATGCAGAACGTGGGTGATACTGCGCCATGGAACCGCGAGCTGCTCATTTTTGCAATAGATAACATAGTGCATGAGCTTTTTGGAGGCAATGAGATATACTTGTTTCAGGATGCACGCTCCAATCTGGTGGGTATTTTTGAACAGCTTGATTGGACGGAGAAAAAGGGAGAAGAGATAAGCGGACTTTTGGAGGAATATTTGGAGCGGCGCGTATTTGTGGACATGCAAAAAATAGATGATTACAATAACCTCACAGAGGCCTATGAGCAAATGATAAAACGCGCTGCAGAAGAAATGTGCCTTTCGCCCGCGGTACAATTCGCGCAGCGCTACATACATAAAAATTATGCTAATGAAGCGCTCAGCCTGAGCGAGGTGGCGGAGAGAGTGGGAATAAATTCGTCTTATCTCAGCCGGCTGATGAAGCAGGAGCTGGGGCTTTCGTTTATGGAATACCTTTCCAGAACACGCGTAAATAAGGCGATAGAGCTCATGAGCGGAGGTATGGTGAAGATAAAGCGGCTGGCGGAGCTGGTAGGCTATTCAAATCAGTTTTATTTCAGTACGGTGTTCAAAAACACGGTGGGTCTTTCGCCCGCAAACTATCTAAAAGAGGGTGGCAATGATGAAGGGTAGGGTAGTGGTCGCCATCACGGTTTTATTTTGCGCGCTCTTATCTGCATTTTTGTTGCTGTCAAACCGTTTTGTGGCTGTGGAAAAGAGCGATCCGCCCGAAATAAAATACCTTGTGGGTATGAGCCAAAACAATCTTTTGGACCCGTGGGGAATCGCTATGCAGCTTGAAATTGAGGAGGAGGCACAAAAATACAGTGATCTGCGGGTAATTTTCACCGACGCGGCAAACGATCTGGGAAGGCAGGCGGAGGACATAGAGCGGCTGGTGGACTACGGCGTGGATCTGCTCATAGTTTCTGCCACCGAAATGGACGAGCTGCAATCCACCATAACAAAGGTGCATGAGCAAATACCCGTCATATTGCTTGGCCAACCTCTTCAAAAGGGAGGCTACACGCTTTATGTGGGGGCAGATAATGAGCAGGTGGGGCGTATGGCGGCCGAAATGATATTGGAAGACATAGGGGAATCGGGAAATATAATTGAAATAATAGGGGATGATATTTCCCAAACGGGAATATTGCGAGACAGGGGCTTTCATAAGGTGCTGGAGGAGTTCCCCGGAGTAACGGTGGAAACCAGGCTTATTGCAAACTGGATGCGGGATCAGGCAGAGGATAGGATGAAAGAATATATCGTTGTCCACCAGCCGGCTGTAGACGCCATATTTGCTCAGAGCGACACTATGGCGGAGGGAGCGTATATAGCCATGGAAAAATTGAGGGTGAGCAAGGGCGTGCCCATAGTGGGCATAGGCGGAACATCCGGTCAAAACGGTGGGATTGAGCTGGTAAAAAGCGGTACGCTTAGCGGAACCGTATATTGCCCCACGGGAGGCCATGAGGCCATTCAATACGCAATGAGCATACTTAACGGAGAGACCGATATTCCGGTTAATATAATGCTGGAGCCTGTAAAGATACGCAGCGATAAAACGGAATGGTGAAGCTTGTTCCTTGATAGCGGAATTTGCAGATTCATTTCGCGCTTATATTATCCCAAACAGTCGCATAATCCGCCGCCGTGGGCATTATATCAAAAAATATCTCAAAGGCGTAAAATGCCTGCCACACCAGCATGGGCAGCCCGTTCAGCGTGCGTAGCCCGCGCCGCGCCGCCGTCTTTAGCAAAGAGGTTTGCGGTGGAGCGTATATAAGATCGCACACGCAGGCCGATTCCGGCAAGCGCTCTATAAAGCGCAAATCGGAAAAATCGCCCGCCACGCCATGCATACCGAGCGGCGTGGTGTTTATCAATAGGTCGCAATACTGCATGTAGTCCGCTATGTTTTGCATATCGCCCGCGAAAATCAGTTTTCCGTCCGCCAGAGCGCCCGCCTTCTTTTCGTCCCGCCCCAGCACCGTTATTCGTCTGGGCGATTTTTGCGCCGCGTGGTGCACCAGCGTTTGCGCCACTGCTCCGTTGCCAATGAAAACCACATTTGCACCCGAATAATCACCGCCCGCTTCGGTGAGGCTGCGGTAAAAGCCCGCCGCGTCGGTGGAGTAGCCGCGCAGGCCATCCTTCGTTACGGCTATTGTGTTCGCGCCGTTGTGTACGCTTTCGTCCCTGTAGGCAAGAAAGGGGAGTATATCCACCTTGTGCGGCATGGTAACGTTGAAGCCGCGTATATTTTTTTCGCCGAGCGTGCGCGTAAAATCCGCGAGACCGCCGGGAAACACCTCCACAGCGCTATATTCGCAATCGGTCAGCGAATATATTTCGTATAGCGTGTTGTGTATGGCGGGCGAAAGGCTGTGCGCCACAGGAGAGCCTATCACGCAGTATTTTTTTTTCATGTGGTTAAACCTCGTGTTTTTATGTTAGAATTAAGTATACCATATCAAAGCTAAAAGGAGATAAAAAATGAAAAGCATACTTGTGATAAACGGACCGAACCTGAACCTGCTGGGTGTACGCGAGCCAAGCATATACGGTGGGCAGTCTCTGGACGAAATAAACTCTCTTATAGAAGCCGAGACCTCCGGCCTTGATGTGGAGATAGAATTTTTCCAGTCAAACCATGAGGGCGATATAATAGACGAGATACAGGCGGCCTACTATGACGGCGTGGATGGCATTGTGCTCAATCCCGGTGCGTACACGCATTACAGCTACGCCATACGCGATGCAATATCCTCGGTAAACATACCCTTCGTGGAGGTGCATCTTTCGGATATATACAGCCGCGAGGCCTTTCGCCGCGAATCCGTCATAAAGGACGTTTGCCTTGCCCAGATAACCGGCCTGGGCTACTCCGGCTATGTTCAGGCGGTGCAGCTTTTGGACAAGGAGGCTACGGGAAAAAGCTATGACTAGGGATATAAATACAGCGCAGGAGATAAAGCGGGGCGTTCTAATGCCGCGCTTTGGGCTGGGCGTTTTTCGCGCGCTGCCGGGTGACGAGGTGTATAACTCCATTCGCTGGGCGCTCGATATGGGCTATAGGCTCATAGACACCGCCGCCATGTAC
Organism: uncultured Christensenella sp.; assembly: GCA_964464145.1. Classification (GTDB taxonomy): domain Bacteria; phylum Bacillota; class Clostridia; order Christensenellales; family Christensenellaceae; genus UBA5399. Next base: position 62,826 of record CAYXFB010000004.1, on the reverse strand, counting down.
GAAAACGAGGAGGACGTGGGCCGCGCCGTGCGTGACAGCGGATTGCCTCGCGAAGATATTTTCGTGACCACAAAGCTGTGGATAGACGATTTTGACGACGCTAAATCCGCCCTCGAGGCCAGCCTAAAGCGACTTGGTATGGACTATGTGGATCTGTACCTCATGCATTGGCCGGGAACGGACGAATCAAGGCGGCTTAGAGCATGGGAGGCCATGCTGGAGCAGGGAAGCTCGGGGAAGATACGCGCCTGCGGCGTTTCCAACTTTATGCAGGATCAGTTAGAGCAGCTTATGGCGGGCGTGGGCGAGGTTCCGGCGAACAACCAGATAGAGCTGCACCCCTGGCACCAGCAGCGCGAATTGCGCAAGTTTTGCGAGGCCAAGGGCATAAGTGTGACGTCCTGGGGGCCAATATTCCGCGGGCACATAAGCGAGGTGCCGGTAATGGCGGAGATAGGGGAGAAGTATGGCAAATCCGCGGCGCAGGCCACACTACGCTGGCACATACAGCAGGGCGATATAAACCTCATACCAAAGTCGGTACACAAAGAGCGCATAGAGCAGAATATGCAGATATTCGATTTTGAGCTTTCCGAGGAGGATATGGCCATCATAGACGCTATGGACGGGCGGGTGTCCTTCGCCTTCGATTCGCACATATTCAACGGCGAGCTGGAGGAGGCGAGAGCCGAGCGCGACGCGCGGCTGGAGGCGGCCAATATAAAGCTGTAAACTGATTAAGCGCTTCTCAATTCAGCATTTAAAAGACAACGGCCGATATAAAAAAGCCGCTGTCTTTTTTTACGCTTTTGCGCAAAAAAGAACCGCCGCGCAAAGAATCTGGGCGGCGGTTCTTTTTATGTTGCGGTTAAATTAGGCTTTGTTGATTAATACATGCCGCCCATTCCGCCGCCCGGAGGCATAGCGGGCATAGCCGGTTCGGGAGCGGGCAGATCCGTTACAACGCTCTCGGTGGTGAGCAGCATTGCGGAAACGGAAGCCGCGTTTTGCATAGCCGAACGTGTAACCTTTGTGGGGTCTATTATTCCGGCTTCTATCATATCTACATACTGAGCCTTTGCAGCGTCGTAGCCAAAGGTCTTAGATTTGTTTTCCATAACCTTTTCAACTATTATGCTGCCCTCAAGGCCTGCGTTTTCAGCAATCTGGCGAACAGGCTCTTCAAGAGCGCGCAGCACTATGCGTGCGCCTGTTTTTTCGTCGCCTTCCAGCTTTTCTATGAGCGCTTCAACATCAGAGGATGTCTTTATCAGCGCGCTTCCGCCGCCGGGAACTATACCTTCCTCAACAGCGGCGCGTGTAGCTGAAAGCGCGTCCTCTATACGCAGCTTCATTTCCTTCATTTCAGTTTCTGTAGCAGCGCCCACGCCTATAACGGCAACACCGCCGGCCAGCTTTGCAAGACGCTCCTGCAGCTTTTCTTTATCGTAATCGGATGTGGTTTCCTCTATCTGCGCCTTTATGGAAGCTATACGAGCCTGCAGATCTTCAGATTTGCCCATACCCTCTACTATTGTGGTATTGTCCTTGTCCACCTTTACCTGCTTGGCCTTGCCCAGCATATCCAGTGTGGCGTCCTTAAGCTCTATGCCAACTTCCTCGGAAATAACGGTTCCGCCGGTAAGTATGGCTATATCCTGCAGCATTGCCTTGCGGCGGTCGCCAAAGCCGGGAGCTTTTACCGCAACGCAGGTGAATGTGCCGCGCAGCTTGTTAACAACCAGCGTAGCCAGCGCTTCGCCCTCTATATCCTCGGCGATTATGAACAGCTTTTTGCCCAGCTGAACTATCTGCTCAAGTACGGGCAGCAGATCCTGTATGCTGGTGATCTTCTTGTCTGTGATCAGTATCATGGGATCGTCCAGTACGGCTTCCATCTTGTCCGTATCCGTTACCATGTAAGCCGAAGCGTAGCCGCGGTCAAACTGCATACCCTCAACAACGTTTAGCTCGGTCTGCATTGTTTTGGCTTCTTCCACGGTGATAACGCCGTCATTGCCCACCTTTTTCATGGCCTCGCTTATGAGCTTGCCTATGTTTTCATCGGCGGCCGAAATGCTGGCAACCTGCTCTATGGATTTGGAATCGTCTATGGATTTGCTCATGGCCTGCAGACCCTCAACAACCTTCTCGGAAGCCTTGAGTATGCCTTTTTTGATGGCCATGGGGTTTGCGCCCGCCGCCACGTTTTTGAGACCTTCGCGTATTATTGCCTGCGCAAGCAGTGTGGCCGTTGTTGTGCCGTCGCCCGCTACGTCGTTTGTCTTGGTGGCGACTTCTTTAACGAGCTGTGCGCCCATGTTTTCGAAGGGATCTTCAAGCTCTACCTCTTTGGCTATGGTAACACCGTCGTTTGTGATGAGGGGAGCGCCGAACTTTTTATCCAGAACAACGTTGCGGCCGCGCGGCCCCAGCGTTACTTTAACTGTATTTGCAAGCTGATTCACGCCGCTTTCAAGTGCACGGCGGGCTTCTTCGCCAAATCTTATCTGTTTTGCCATATTGTTTGTTTCCTCCTATATTATTTAACTACCGCGAGAATGTCTGACTGACGAACTATAACGTATTCGTTTCCGTCCAGCTTTACGTCTGTGCCGGCGTACTTGGAATATATAACCTTGTCGCCCTTTGAAACTTCCATTTTAACTTCCTTGCCGTCAACCATGCCGCCAGGGCCAACCTCTACAACCTCTGCCATCTGGGGCTTTTCTTTTGCCGTACCCGGCAGAACTATGCCGCTCTTTGTGGTTTCTTCAGCTTCAACAGATTTAATTACGACTCTGTCGCCTAAAGGTTTTATTGTCATACTATGCCTCCTAAAATAATTTTTATATTTGTTAGCACTCACAGAACTTGAGTGCTAATATTCTGTTACTATAATATATGCATAGCGGCAATAAATCAACTAAAACAAGTTGCTAAAAATATTTGAAATTTGGGATTATTGCAGTTTATATATTTATATATCGTTTTTACTGCGAAATGCTTCCGTATACTGCATATTTCACTTTGCAAATGCTTTCGTAAAAATAGTAAAATATAAATAATTGTATTCATTCAAATTCAAAATAAAAGCATCACAGAGAGGAACGCGTATGGACAAATGGGATAAAAGGTTTATGGATCTTGCCTGCGAAATAGCAAAGTGGTCAAGCTGCTACAAGCCAAACAGAAATATAGGCGCGCTAATAGTGCATAACAAGCGCATACTCACCACCGGCTACAACGGCGCGCCCTCCGGCATGAACAGCTGCAAGGAACGCGGAGAGTGCATACGAAACAATATGGGCATACCCTCCGGCGAGCGGGCGGAGCTATGCTATGCCATACACGCAGAGCAAAACGCCATAATACAGGCCGCCAAGCTGGGCATTTCCATAGACGGGGCCACAATATACTGCACGCATCAGCCCTGCTCTATCTGCGCTAAAATGATAGTGAACGCGGGCATAAAGCGGGTGGTATACCTAAACCCGTATCCGGACGATTTTGCCAAGCAGATATTTGCCGATGTTTCAATGGATATCTGCCAGTTTTCACCCGAAGCGAAATAAATGTTACTTTATATATAGAATATCCGCTGCTTCTCTTTGCCCAAGGTGCGGGAAGCGGCAAGAACTTTTTTGTAGGATTGGTCATTAAACAACGGGAGGGTAAATTTTTGAAAAGAGCTGAATTACTAGAGCTTTTGGGCGCGCGCGTGCTGTGCGGCGAGGAGCTGCCGGACAACGAGATATACTGCGCTTGCGGTTCGGATATGATGAGCGACGTGCTGGCCTTCACAAAGCATGACGCCATACTGCTGACCGGGCTGGTGAACAACCACGTACTGAGGACGGCCGAAATGCTGGATATACAATATATAATGTTCGTGCGCGGCAAGGTGCCCGCAGACGATATTATAGACATGGCAAAGGAGATGGACATGGTGCTCATGACAACGGAGCTTCCCATGTTCACAGCCTGCGGTATGCTGTATACAAACGGCATAAAGGGCGGAATGCGGGGTGAATGAAATATGGTGTATACCCGTGAATATGAGGTACTGAAGGACGATTTTGCCGCGGCCGGCGAAGCTTCCGCCAGAATAAAGCGCAAGTTGAAGCAAATAGGCATAGACCCCATGCTTATAAGAAAAATTGCCATAGCCTCCTACGAGGCTGAAATAAATATGATAATACACAGCCTGGGCGGCGTTATGTCCATAGAGATGGACGAGAGCAACATAACCATAATGTGCAAGGACACCGGGCCGGGCATACCGGATATAGACCTCGCGATGAAGGAGGGCTATTCCACCGCCTCGCAGGATATCCGCGAGATGGGCTTTGGCGCGGGCATGGGTTTGCCCAACATAAACAAAAACAGCGACGACATGAGCATAGTTTCCTCGCCCGAGGGCACCACTATAAAAATGTCCTTCGCTATAAATTAGAGGCATGAAATGAAAAAGTATTTTCACTCCGTAACGCTCAACAAGGAAAAGTGCTCCGGATGTACAAATTGCATAAAGCGTTGCCCCACAGAGGCCATACGCGTGCAAAACGGCAAGGCCAAAATACTTGCGGAGCGCTGCATAGACTGCGGAGAGTGCATAAGAGTGTGTCCGTACCACGCCAAGAGCGCGGTCACCGACTCGCTTTCCAGCATAAACGAGTTCAAATATAAAATAGCGCTGCCGCCGCCCGCGCTGTACGGGCAGTTCAAGGCGCTCGGGAACGTGGAAAAGCTGCTTTCCGGCCTCAAAATGATGGGCTTCGACGATGTTTTTGAGGTGGCGCGCGGAGCGGAGATCTGCTCGGCCGCAATAGCGGAGCGCTTGGGCAAAGCCGATATAAAACCGCTGATTTCCTCGGCCTGCCCGGCCGTGCTGCGGCTAATACAGGTGCGCTTCCCCGATCTTTTGGAGAACATAGTGGATGTGGACGCGCCCATGGAGGTGGCGGCCAAGATAGCAAAGCAGGAGTTCGCTGCCAAAAACAATGTGGATATATCGGAGATAGGCGCGTATTTCATAACGCCCTGCCCGGCCAAGATGACCAGCGTAAAATCGCCCCTCGCCAAGAAAAAGAGCAGCGTGGACGGCGCTATATCCATGCTGGAGGTGTACGGGCTGCTGGCGGGTCAGCTAAAGGGCGAGATGAAGCCTTTCGACAAGGAGCGCGCGGGCGCCACGGGCGTGGGCTGGGCGAACAGCGGCGGCGAGGCGCACGCCGTGGGCAGACCAAATTCGCTGGCGGTGGACGGCATAGCAAACGTGCTAAAGGCGCTTGAGGACATAGAAAACAACAAGCTTTCGGATATAGATTTCTTCGAGGGTCTGGCCTGCACGGGCGGCTGCGTGGGCGGCCCGCTGGTGTTCGAGAGCTCCTTCGTTGCGCAGGCGCGAATAAAGCGCATCTGTGACACACTGGGCGACGATTTTGAAGAGCTGGAGAAGACGCAGGCCTACGCACGAGACGGCAGCGCGGATCTGACCATGCCAATAGAGCCGCTGGACGTTATGAAGCTAGACGATAATATGACGGTGGCCATGCAAAAGGTGGCTCAGATAGAAGAGCTGGTGCAAAAGCTGCCGGGTATGGATTGCGGAAGCTGCGGCGCGCCAAGCTGCCGCGCGCTGGCCGAGGATATCGTGCGCGGCCACGCAAGCGAGATGGACTGCATATTCATATTGAAGGAAAAGGTACGCTTTTTGGCGGAGGAAATGGTTGATCTTGCCAGCAAGAGCAAGGATACCGAAATAGAGAAAGGATAGATTTATGGTAACTGTAAAGGAACTCATGGCAAAGCTGGAGCTCAAGCAGCTCACGGCCGTGGAAAATATGGACGGCGCAATAACGGACGGATGCGTGTGCGATCTACTGAGCTGGGTAATGGCTCGCGGCGAGGCGGACATGGCGTGGATAACCGTGCAGACCCACCTAAACGTGGTGGCCGTGGCCTGCCTGCACGATTTTGCCTGCATAATAATACCCGAGGATATAGAGGTGCCCGCGCCCACGCTGGAGAAGGCTAACGAGGAGGGCATGATAATGTTCTCATCCTCCAAGACCGCCTATAAGCTGTGCTGCGAAATGCACGCGCTGGGGATAGAGGGCGAATAGTAAGCATGAAGGTTTACTATGACCTGCATATACATTCCGTGCTGTCACCCTGCGCGGAGGAGGATATGACGCCCAACAATATAGTGAATATGTCCGCCATAAAGGGGCTGGACGTTATTGCCGTGTGCGACCACAACAACGCGTCCAACGCGCCCGCCATAGCCAAGGTGGCGCGCGGCGTAGGGATATCCTTCATTCCGGGCGTGGAGGTTACCACGGCCGAGGAGGTGCACGTGCTGGCGCTCTTTAGTGACGCGCAGGCGGCCTACGAATTCGGCGAGATAGTTTACGCGGCGCTGCCCAACATAAAAAACAAGCCGGATTATTTCGGCAACCAATATATAATGAACGAAAACGACGAGGTGACGGGAGAGAAGGAAAAGCTGCTCATATCCGCCACAAGCTACAGCTTCGACGATTGCTGCGCGCTCATAAAAGAGCACGGCGGCATTTATGTGCCCGCGCATGTGAACAAGGAGGCCAACGCGCTGCTGGCCAATTTGGGTTTTTTTCCGCCGCACATAGAGTTTCCCGCCATAGAGGTGTGGCGCGGGGGAGAGCCGGTGGAAAAACCGGATTCTCTAATAATACACGATTCCGACGCGCACATGCTGGATCAGATATCCGAGCGCGAAAACTTTCTGGAGCTGGCCGAGGGCGGCAGAGCGGGCGTGCTTGCGGCGCTTGGCAGGGCGGGCGCGTGAATTTTAAATAAAGAGCTTACGGCGGTGTTTTTTAACCCGCCACCGCAAAAATAGTGATGATTTTTTACGCTTTATGTGATAAAATAGACAAGGTCAATAAAATAGATATATATGGAGGCTTTACGTAACATGGCGAACGAACAGGAAATGCAGGTAAAATTCGATGAACTGGGCGCTTTCATAGCGGATATGAAGCAAAAACCCGGCCCTCTGATGCCGGTGATGCAGAAGGCGCAGGAGATATTCGGCTCACTTTCATTTGATACGCAGGAATTTATAGCCGACAAATTGGGCGTGCCCATGACGGACGTATACGGCGTGGCCACATTCTATTCGCAGTTTGCGCTGGAGCCCAAGGGACAGCATATAATTGGCGTATGCATGGGAACGGCCTGCTACGTTAAAAAATCTGAAGGTATACTGAACGCGCTGGCGGACGAGCTGCAGGTGAGCCCTGGCTTCACCACGCCCGATCAGATATTCACGCTGGAGGCCACGCGCTGCCTGGGCTGCTGCGGCCTTGCTCCCGTTATAATGATAGACGATCAGGTATACGGCAGGCTGGTGCCGGACGATATACCCGACATACTTGCTAAATATAAGCAGTCATAAAACATGAAGGAAATATCTCTGCACATAATGGACATCGCCCAAAATTCCATCACGGCGGAAGCCACGCTCATAGAGGTGAGCATGGAGGTTTCCATCGGCGAGGACAGGCTTTCCGTTCTTATTCGTGACAACGGAAAGGGTATGGACGCGGAAATGCTGGAGGGCGTTGTAAGCCCCTTTGTCACCACGCGCACGACGCGCAGGGTGGGGCTGGGGATACCGCTTTTCAAGGCGGGTGCAGAGGCGACCGGAGGCAGTTTTTTCATAGATTCCAAGCTGGGCGAGGGAACGGTGCTGCAGGCGGATTACACGCTTTCACATCTGGATCGCCCGCCCATAGGGGATTTTGCCGGAACCATGCACACGCTCATAGTGTGCAATCCGTCGATAGATTTCGCGGTTACGTTCAGCTATAACGGCGAACGCGAAACGCTGGATACGCGCGAGGTGAGGCAGGTGCTGGGCGATGATGTGCCGCTTGATACGCCCGACGTTTCGGTGTGGCTGAAAGAAAATCTGGACGAGATCTTCCGGCCGGAATATGCGGATATATGATTTTAGCAAAAAAAAGCCGGTGACACCGGCTTTTTTGATTTATATATTGGGGCAGATAGGGGAGGGGAACAAATGAATATACTTATAACTAACGACGACGGCATACACTCTGCGGGCATAATACTGTTGGCGCGCAGGCTCAGCAAGGCGCACAATGTCTTTGTGGTGGCGCCGGATACTGAGCGCAGCGGCGCGGCGCATTCCATAACGCTGATGTCTCCACTGGCGGTGAAGCGGGTGGAATATTCCGAATACGAGGGAATAACAGCATACAGCGTAACGGGAACTCCGGCGGACTGCGTGCTGCTGGGCGCAACATCGCTGCTGGAAGAGAAAATGGATCTCATAATATCCGGCATAAACCTTGGCTCCAACATAGGCACGAACATTGCCTATTCGGGCACGGCAAACGCGGCAATGGAGGGGCTTATACTCGGCTATCCCTCGCTTGCGCTTTCGCAGATGGTGGAGGGGCGTGAAAACAGACAGGATTTCCCCGCATACTTTGAAGCGGGCGCGGATATTGTGGCGCAGATGCTGGAGGGCATGGATGTTTCCACATTGAAGGAATATTTGCTGAACATAAACTTTCCGGCCATACAAAAGCGCTACATAAAGGGTGTGAAGCTGTGCGAGCAGGGCATAAACGAATACGACACCAAATACGAAAAGGAAACGGACGTTTTCGGGCGCGATCTATACAAGATGCGCGGGTATCGAAATGACACCACCTACAACGAGGAGAATCTCACAGACGTTTATTGGGTGCGCGAGGGCTACATAACCGTAACGCCGCTCACCTGGAGGAATTGCGCTTCGAGCTGCTTTGGCGACGCAAAATGCAAGATTGATAATTTGAAATTGCAGTTTTAAGCACTCTGTGCTATAATAAACCGGTAGACCAATACAGATATATGGGAGACTGGTTTTTTATGTGGACGGGAAATTTGCTGGATCGCCTCAATATGGAATACGACAATCTATCCAAGGGGCAAAAGAAGATCGCCGGATATATAATGCAGAATTACGATAAGGCAGCCTTTATGACGGCCGCCGCGTTAAGCGAGATAGTGGGCGTGAGTGAATCCACCATAGTTCGCTTTGCCTACGCTCTGGATTATGACGGCTACCCCAAGCTGCAAAAGGATCTGCAGGACGTGATCCAAAACAAGATGACCACCATCCAGCGCCTTTCGCTTATGGACGGGCTTTCCCCACAGGAGATAATAGACGCTTCGTTCAAGACGGACATAAACAACCTGCGCGTAACCAAGGAGCGCAACAGCCCGCAAAAGTTTGAGACCATCGCGAATATCATAAACGAGGCGCGCAACATATACATACTTGGCACCCGCTCAAGCGGCCCGCTGGCCGAGTTTTTGCGCTACTACATGAGCTATATGAAGGACAACGTGCGCCTCATACGTTTTGACGGGAGCGACGTTTTCAGCCAGATATTGAACGCGGACGAACGAGACGTGGTTATAACCATAAGCTTTCCTCGCTATTCCGCGCGCACCATAGAGATAATGGAGTCGCTGAATGACAAGGGCTGCAAGATGGTGGCCATAACGGACAGCGAATTTTCACCGCCCGCGCGGCTGGCGCAATACTGCCTCACGGCCAAGAGCTACCTCAATTCCTTTGTGGATTCATTCGTAGCGCCGCTTTCTATCATAAACGTGCTTATAATATTTCTGGGATTAAAAAACAAGCAGACGCTCACGGCAAACTTTGAAAAGTTGGAACAGCTGTGGCGCGCGAACGAGATATACGCGCAGGACGCTGCCGCGCCGGGGGCGAGCGGAAATGAATGATATATTGGTTGTGGGCGGCGGTGCGGCGGGCATAATGGCGGCCTACGCGGCGGCCACGCGCGGAGAAAACGTTACCCTAGCGGACAAAAATGACAGGCTGGGCAAAAAACTTTTCATAACGGGCAAGGGACGCTGCAACATCACAAACGCCTGCGACACGCAGGATTTTTTTCGCAATGTGGTGCGCAATCCCAAGTTTTTGATGAGCGCAATATACGGCTTTTCCTGCGCCGAGCTGCTGGAGCTTTTGGAGCGCTACGGCCTCAAGACCAAGACGGAGCGGGGCGGGCGCGTTTTTCCCGTTTCGGATAAATCTTCCGACGTTATTCGCACGCTGCAAAAAATGCTGGACGACGCGGGCGTCAAAACTCTGCTTTCGGCAAATGTGGAAAGCATCGCGGTGGAAAATGGCGTTTTTGGCGTTTCAATAAATGGCAAAACGCAGAATTTTTCGCGCGTCATAATAGCCACGGGCGGGCTTTCCTACCCGCTTACCGGCTCCACGGGCGACGGCTACGGCTGGGCGAAGGCGCTGGGTCACGGCCTTGTGCAGCCCATGCCCGCGCTTTGCCCGCTGGAGGATCAGCACAACATATGCGCGCGCATGCAGGGGCTCACGCTCAAAAATATCAAATTTACGCTATACCAAAACGAAAAGGCCATATACACAGAGCAGGGAGAGCTGCTTTTCACGCACTTTGGGCTGTCCGGCCCGGTGGTGCTCTCGGCTAGCTGCTATATAGACGCCAAAAAGGATATGGACAGCCTGCACTGCGAAATAGACCTAAAGCCTGCGCTTACGGAGGAGGTGCTGGAGGCGCGGCTGCTGCGCGATTTTTCCGCCAACCAAAACAAACAGCTCAAGACCTACATGCCCGAGCTGCTGCCTTCCAAGCTTATCAATCCCTTTCTGGAGGAGGTGGGCGTGGACGGCAGACTGGAAATAAACCGCATAACAAAGGAGACCCGCCGCAGTCTGCTGCACGGCCTAAAGCATTTCGGCATAAAAATAGGCGGCACGCGGCCCATAGAGGAGGCCATCGTGACGGCGGGGGGAGTGGACGTGAAGCAGGTGGTGCCGGGCAGCATGGAGAGCAGGCTTGTGCCCGGGCTATACTTCGCGGGCGAAATTCTGGACGTATCTGCACTAACGGGCGGCTTCAACCTGCAAATAGCCTTTTCCACGGGATATTTAGCGGGCGGATCGGCGGCGGAGTCAATTGTTGAGGAGGGAGGCGCAAAATTTTAAATACAAATGGCGACCACCGCACCGTATCAATTGACATTTGTTCAAAAAACAATTACAATTATATTAGGTATTTGTAATATTTTCATATAGCAATTTACCATAAATATACGCTTCATGGCTGCGGCAATCAAAACATGGATCTATATTATATTCCTCCCGCCACGGGCGGGAGGAATATAAAGTAATAAATCAGGTGTTGAGCCGGTGGCGCAATAGCGTAAAAATTGAAGAATGGAGGTGGGTTTGCTAAGTGGCAGAGGTACTCATTCCTATCCTCGTTGGCGTTGGTTGTCTTGTCGTGGGTCTGTTGATAGGCTATAACTACAGGCGCAATATTGCGGAAGGCAAAATAGGACGCGCGGAGGATTCCGTTAAAAAGCTGATAGACGATGCGCAAAAACGCGCTGAGGTCATCAAAAAAGAAACGGTACTTGAAGCACAGGAAGAGGTTCACCGACTGCGTAGCGAATTCGACAAGGAAACAAGAGAAAGACGTAACGAGATCACGAAAATTGAAAAAAGATTAGTTCAAAAAGAAGATCAACTGGACAAAAAGAACGACAATATCAGTCAAAAGGAGGAGCAGCTTGATAAGCGCACAAGGGAGATCACCAAAATAAAGGACGATCTTTCCGAGGTGCATGACAAGCAGCTTGCCCAGCTGGAGCATATCTCCGGCATGACTGTGGACGAAGCAAAGGGGTTGCTACTTGAGAAGGTGGAGCACGAGGCCAGGCACGATATGGCCATAATGCTTCGCGAAATAGAACAGCGTTCTAAGGACGAGGCCGATAAAAAGGCCAGAAACATACTTTCATTAGCAATACAAAAGTGTGCCGCAGATCATGTGGCCGAAAGTACGGTATCGGTTGTCAATCTGCCCAACGACGAAATGAAGGGCAGGATAATCGGCAGGGAAGGACGAAATATCAGAACACTTGAGACCGCGACCGGTATCGATCTCATAATAGACGATACGCCCGAGGCGGTAATACTGTCCGGCTTCGATCCGGTCAGGAGGGAAGTCGCCAGGCTTGCCCTCGAAAAGTTGATTGTGGACGGTAGAATCCATCCTGCGCGTATTGAAGAAATGGTAAACAAAGCGCAGAAAGAGGTAGACGCTCAAATAAAAGAGGCGGGCGAGCAGGCAGTGTTTGACGCCGGCATACACTCTTTGCACCCTGAGGTGGTAAAGCTTCTGGGAAGGCTGAAATACCGTTCAAGCTACGGTCAGAACGTATTGAAGCACTCGCTGGAGGTGGCGCATTTGGCGGCATTGATGGCAGCGGAGATTGGCGCGAACGTGAAGCTGGCGAAGCGCGCGGGGCTGCTGCATGACATTGGTAAAGCGGTAGACCATGAGGTAGAAGGTCCGCATATACAGATAGGTGCGGATATTGCCAAAAAATATAAAGAATCTGCAGACATTATAAACGCAATTGCGGCTCATCACGGAGACGTGGAGCCAAAAACAACGGAGGCCGTACTTGTCCAGGCGGCTGACGCCGTTTCCGCCGCAAGGCCGGGAGCGCGAAGGGAATCTTTGGAAAATTATATCAAACGTCTTGAAAATCTTGAAGAGATTGCGAATTCATTCAACGGCGTGGAAAGATCCTATGCTATACAGGCTGGCAGAGAAGTTAGGATCATTGTTAAGCCGGAGGATATCGATGACGCGGGAACGAATCTTATTGCAAGGGATATCGTAAAAAAGATCGAGAGCGAGCTGGATTATCCGGGACAGATCAAAGTGAGTGTCATACGGGAAACAAGAGCTGTCGATTACGCAAAATAAAGCACAAAGCAGGGGAGCGGAAACGCTCCTCTTTTTGTTTTGTACCGCGCTTGCTAACACGCGCAAATAATGTTAAAATATAATAGTATATTTATACACATCTCGAATTTGACATTCATCTCATCAGTATAGACAACTCAGGAGGGCAAGATCCATGAGAGCAGCAAGAAAAATATTACCGTTCCTTATTGCAGTTTTGCTTGTTTTAACGCCTTTTAGCGCGGCATTTGCCGAGGAGGCGCCCGAAATTCCCGAAGATCAGCAAACCGTAGAGTTTTCTGCGCAGGAAATACCGCCAGAGGCAGTGCCGGAGCAGCCGGCAGAGCAGGAAGTCGTGGCGGAAGCCAGCTCGCCTAGCGCGGCTGGTGAAACGGTGGTGCCCGAGGGCAAATACAGCTTTAGGTACAGAGACAACGCGGATGGCACAGTGACGGTAACGGGCATGAACGCATCCTTCAGCAGCATGAAAACGTATTTTGACACGGTGATCGTACCGCCCGCGCTGGACGGAAAGACCGTTTCGGCGCTGGCCGACGACTGCCTGCTGTTTTGCGGCAATGTAAAGCTTCCGTCCACCGTAAAAATGATGGGCTGGGGCGCGTTCCGGCTGTGTGAGGATCTAAAATCTATCACGGTGGACGCGGCAAACACGAACTTTTCTTCTGTAGACGGCGTGCTGCTGGATAAGGCGGGCAAAAAGCTCATATGCTATCCCAATGAAAAGCCAAGCGGCGCGGGTACGGCCTACACCGTGCCAAACGGCGTGACTTCCATAGAGGAAAAGGCCTTCTTTGGCGCTTCCTCCTACCTTACGAAGGTCACCCTGCCGGGAACGGTGGCTTCAATCGGCGCGCAAGCCTTTTCAAACAGCTATATAGACGAAATAAACATACCCGCCAGCATGCGCACAATAGGCGAAAGCGCATTTTACAGCGTGCGCGGCGCGAACAAGAGGTTTACATTCGAGGAGGGCGTGACCGGCATAGGCGCGAACGCGTTCAACGGAGTGAATATACCCAGCCTCACGCTGCCCGGTACATTGCGCACCGTTGGCAGCAGCGCATTCAAGGATTGCGGCATAAAAACGCTTAAAATAAACTCGGGCGCGACGGTGATAGGCGACAGTATGTTCAGCGGCAACACCATAGGCAGCCTGTACCTGCCGCCCACAATAAAAACCATAGGCTCCCGCGCCTTCGAAAATTGCGGACTCACCAGCGTGAACATACCCGGCGGCGTGGCCGATGTGGGCTATATGGCCTTCGCGGGAAACGGTAATTTGTCCGAGGTTACGGTGGAAAGCGGCGTAAAAAGCATACAGCAGCTGGCATTTCAGAAGTGCCGCAGCCTCAAAAAGGTCATGCTGCCCGGCACGGTAACGGCCATTTACGACAGAGCCTTCGAGGATTGCAGCCAGCTTGGCGAGATAACCATACCCGCCAGCGTCACGATAATAGGCACGATGGCCTTTCGTGGTTGCCCGCTCGGCACCATGGTTATAAAGGGGGCGGCGGGCTCTTACGCGGAAGGCTATGCCAGAGCGAACAATATAAAGTTTCAGGCGGTGCAGAGCACGCCCGCAAAGCCAGCCACGCCAAGCGGATTGAAGGCGGCCAGCGCGGGCTACAGCAGCGTTCGGGTGAGTTGGAATACCTCGGCAAACACGCAGGGCTATTATGTGTACCGCGCAGAGAGCAAAACGGGCACATATAAGCTGATAAAAACGATCGCGGGCGCGGCGACCACCGGCTATACAGACAAAAACCTAGTCTGCGGCAAAATATATTACTATAAAGTGGCGGCCTATGATAAATCTACGGGCGCAACGCTAAAGAGCGCGTCTGCCGGGCCGGTCTCGGCCAAGCCCATACCCGCGCGCACAGCCTCGCTCAAGGCGGCCAGCAATGCGGTGCGCTGCGCAACGCTGCAATGGGGCAAGGTGGAGGGCGCAAACGGTTATCTTATATACCGTTCGGCAAGTAAGGAAAGCGGCTACACGCTGCTTAAAACCATAACGAGCGGCTCCACCACATCGTGGACAAACACGAACCTCACGAGCGGCAATACATATTACTATAAAGTAACGGCTTACCGCAGCGTGGGCGGCAGCAAGGTGAAGGGCACAGGCATGGCCACGCCCGCCACGGTCAAAGTGAAATGATATGACATCACGGGAGAGACACAGCTTAACCTTTCGATAAAGTAGAAATCCCTGTCCTATATTGCAAATGAACAGAAGGCCTGCGTTTGTGTGCGCAGGCAAGTCTTTTATAGCATGGCTTGCGGACAGATTTTATTAATATTATACAAATCAATATGTATTTTCTCCATTTTTTTCGCTATTTGAAACGTACTATAATGAAAGTTGAGTTAACATAGGAGGCAGACAAAAATGAAAAAATTTATCATCATGACTGTGACGATTTTATTGGTGGCGATATTTGCTTTGCAGGGCATAGCTGTCGCGGCTGATGTTGCTGTTGACGGCGCGCAGATAGCGGACGAACCCGCCGCCGCCCTGCCGGAGGATATACCGGAGCAGCCAGTCGAGCCGGAGGTAGGCGCTGCGGCACTGCCAGCCCCCGCCGGACTGTACGCCAAGATGCGCGCGGGCGAGCAAAACGTTGTGGAGTTTGGCTGGAAGAGCGGCGGGCATGACTATGTTGTGGTATTCCGCTCCGTCAGCGGGGAATACGATTGGAAGGACTTGGGCGGTGTTTCGCAATCCGATTACGGCGATAATTGTTACTTTTTGGATAGGAATGTGGTTCCGGGAATAACTTATGATTACCAACTGCTCTACTACAACCTTGATAGCGAACGTTCCTATACCAATCCGGTCACTTTCACCGTACCGCAGGGCGGTGTAGACCCCGATCTGCCCATCCCCAGAGGCCTATACGCCAAAATGCGCGCGGGCTCCTCCAACGTGGTGGAGATAGGCTGGCAAAACATGGGCTTTGACGCCGATGTGTACCGCGCCACAAGCGCCAACGGCCCATACACGCTGTACACATTCAATCTGCAATGGGACACTATAGACGAATTTGAAGACCCGCGGCTGCTGGATAAAACAGTTCAACCGGGAATGACCTACTATTACAAGGTTTGCTCCATAATATATTGGGACGATGACTACAGCGATGTTATAAGAGGCGAGTTTTCCGCGCCCGTTTCCATAAAGGTGCCGGACTCCTCGTCCGTTACGCTTCCCGCGCCAACCGGCTTGAGCGCGCAAATGTCTTACATAAACCCCGGTCAGGTATGGGTGAATTGGAACAGCGTAACAGGTGCAAGCGGCTATCAGGTATACAGAAAAGCGGATACGGGCAGCGATTATACGCTCATGGCCGATGCAAAATCCGGCACCTCAACTTCCGCCTGGGACACAAATGCCACACCCGGCAAAACATATTATTACAAGATACGCGCATACAAGACCACCTCGGGCGCGACACAATATAGCGATTTTACAGCGCCCGTTTCGCTAAAGATACCCGGCGCATCCACTTCGGTAGGCCGCGTAACGGGAGTGGCGGCCAAGAGCGCGGGCTACAACAGCGCAAAGATAACATGGAACAGGGTGAGCGGCGCGGACGGTTATTATGTATACAGAAAAACCAGCGCGAACGGCAGCTTTTCCGCACTCAAAAAGTTGACAAGCGGCGGTACGCTGAGCTATACGGATAGAAACCTCACCTCAAACAAGGTCTATTATTACAAGGTGGTGGCCTACAAAAATAACGGCAGCTCAATAACAAAGGGCACGTCCAGCGTCACGGTGAAGGCACGGCCCGTTGTGGCGGCAGTCACCGGGCTTAGAGCCGATTCCTGGGGCAAGCGTGTGGAGCTCACCTGGAACAAGAGCGCAGGCGCTTCGGGCTACATAGTGCAGTGGGCGCGCTCCCGAAACGGCACATGGATGAATCTGAAAATTCTTGGGAACACCTCCACATTCACAGACTACGATCTTGAGTACGGAGTGGTGTATTATTACAGAGTGATTCCGTACAGAACGATATCGGGCACGCGGGTGAACGGTTCGCCCTCATCGGTGGTGTATGGCGGCTATTATGGATATTAAAAGTATGCGGGATAAAACGGGGGGAGCGGCAACGCTCCTCTTTTTTTGTGTACAAGGCGTGTGCGGTTGTAGTAAAATATAAACGAAATACAAATTTTATAGCGAGGTTTTATATGCGGGACAAATACGAAAATCCATTGATAACAAGATACGCGGGCAGCGAAATGAGCTACATCTTTTCGGACGACAAGAAATTCAAGACCTGGCGCAGGCTGTGGATAGCGCTGGCCGAGGCGGAGCACGAGATGGGTCTGCCCGTTTCGGCGGAGCAGGTGGCGGAGCTAAAATCGCACGCGGAGGATATAAATTACGATGTGGCCGAGGCGCGCGAACGCGAGGTGCGGCACGACGTTATGTCCCATGTATACGCCTACGGCCAGCAGTGCCCCGGCGCAAAGGGAATAATACACCTCGGAGCCACAAGCTGCTACGTGGGAGACAATACGGATATAATAGTAATGGACGAGGCGCTCGATCTGATAGAGGCCAAGCTGCTGAACGTTATAAGCCTGCTGGCCAAATTCGCGGAGCAGTACAAGGCGCTGCCCACGCTGGGCTTCACGCACTACCAGCCCGCGCAATTGACCACGGTGGGCAAGCGCGCCACGCTGTGGATGCAGGAGCTGTTGATGGACTACGAGCAGCTAAAGTTCGTGAAAAGCCAGGTGAAGCTGCGCGGCGTGAAGGGGACAACGGGCACGCAGGCCAGCTTTTTGACGCTGTTTGACGGCGATGCGCAAAAGGTGCGCCAGCTTGAGGCGCGCGTGGTGGAAAAGCTTGGTTACAGCAGCGTATATCCGGTGACAGGCCAAACCTATTCGCGCAAGTTTGACAGCCTGGTTATAGATCTTTTGTCCTCCATTGCGCAGAGCGCGTATAAATTCTCTAACGATATGCGGCTGCTGCAAAACCTCAAGGAGATGGAGGAACCTTTTTCAAGCAAGCAAATTGGTTCGTCCGCAATGGCGTACAAGCGCAACCCCATGCGCTGTGAACGAATTTCCTCCCTCGCGCGATACATAATATCCCTCGCGGTGAACCCGGCCATAACGGCCTCCACACAGTGGTTTGAGCGCACGCTGGATGACAGCGCCAACAAGCGGCTCACCGTGCCGCAGGCGTTTCTGGCGGCGGACGCGGTGCTGAATATATACATGAACGTATGTGACGGGCTGGTGGTGTACGGCAAGGTTATAGAGAAGCACATCATGCAGGAGCTGCCCTTCATGGCTACGGAAACCATACTAATGACGGCGGTGCAGCGCGGCGGAGACAGGCAGGAGCTGCACGAGAAGATACGCGAATACTCTATGCAGGCCTCGCGCCGCGGAAAGGCGGAGGGCAAAGAAAAAAATCTTCTGGATATAATAAAGGCGGACAGCGCGTTCCATATGAATGCTGCTGAAATAGATGAAATGATGCGGCCGGAAAACTTCACGGGCATGGCGGAGCAGCAGGTGGATTTCTTTCTGAGCGAAATAATTGACCCCCTGCTGGCGGAAAACAGCGGCAAGCTGGGTCTAGTGGGCGAGGTAAACGTTTAATCTTTCAAAAATCGTTTATAAATGGATGGTACGCGTTTTAACGTAATTTTGATAGAACGGGAGAATTTATTTATGAAAGATTTGAAGGGAACAAAGACGGAAAAGTGCTTGCAGGACGCTTTTGCGGGCGAGTCTATGGCCAGCATGAAGTATCGTTATTATTCTTCGCAGGCCAGGAAGGACGGATATGTGCAGATAAGCAACATATTCATGGAGACCTCAAACAACGAAAAGGAGCACGCGGAGCTTTGGTTTAAGTGGCTGCACGGCGGAAAAGTGCCGGACACCATCGCCAACCTAAAGGAAGCGGCAGCGGGCGAGCATTACGAGACCACAGAGATGTACCCCGGCTTTGCCGCTATAGCCAAGGAAGAGGGTTTTGAGGACATAGCAAGAGAATTTGCGGGCGCGGGAGCTGTTGAAGCCGTGCACGAGGGGCGCTACAACAAGCTGCGCGAAAACATTGAAACGGGAAAAGTGTTTGAGCGGGACGAAGATGTGATTTGGCAGTGCGGAAACTGCGGACATCTGCACAAGGGCAAGAAGGCTCCGGAAAAATGCCCGGTATGCCAGCATCCCAAGGCATATTTCCAGCTTATGGAAGATAATTTCTGATAAAAAATACTGTCGCAGTTTTCGGGACGGTATGGGGCGGACGGATGAATGTTCGCCCCTTTTGTGTTATAATATATCGGTGAATCTGACATGGAAAGGTACAGGGTGATATGACGGACATATTGCTGGCCACGTACAACGGGAGCAAATATTTGGAGGAACAGCTTATCTCTCTGTTTTTGCAAACCGATCAAGCCTTCGATATAATAGCGCGTGACGACGGCTCTACCGACGGTACGCAGGATATACTGAAAAAATACGCGGAACGCTATAACAAACGTTTCCGCATAATAGAAGGGGAGCCTACGGGCAGCGCGAAAAACAATTTTTTTGAGCTGCTCAGCCGCAGCACTGCGGACTACACAATGTTTTGCGATCAGGACGATATGTGGAGCAAGCAAAAGGTGGAGCGTTCAATAGGCTGCCTGCGGGACGGAGAGCAGGAGTATGGCAAAAAAACGCCTCTTTTGGTGCACACCGATCTTGCAGTGGCCAACGGCGAGATGAAGGTGCTGAACCGCTCGCTCATGCGTATGCAAAAGCTGAACCCCGGCTACCACACCTTGAACAGATTGCTGGCGCAAAACAATGTTACAGGCTGCACAATGGCAATAAACCGCGCGCTAAGAGAGCTTATTGTGCCCAGCGAAGCGGCACTCATGCACGACTGGTGGATGGCCCTAACGGCGGCGGCCTTCGGGCAGGTGCTGTATTACCCCGGAGCCACGGTGGTATACCGCCAGCACGGGGAAAATCAGGTGGGCGCGAAGGATGTTTCCTCAGGCGAATATATTGGCGAAAAGCTGAAGGATAAGGCGGGCATTCGCTCTTCCATAAAGGATACATACGCGCAGGCCGCCGCCTTTTACGAGGCATACAAGGGTCGCCTGAACGAAGAGAACAAAACAATGTTACAAAGCTATGTCGCCATAGGCTCGCTGGGCATGGCGAAGCGCTTTTTTGCGCTTTCGCGCGGCGGCTTTTTCAAAAGCGGTATGTACCGCAAGGCGGCGCAGATAATATACGGATAAACAGGAGAGAGTTTTTTTATGAAAGCAGAGATTTTATGCGTGGGTACGGAGCTTTTGCTGGGTGATATAGTGAACACGAACGCGGCTTATATAGCGCGCGAGCTGGCAAACCTCGGCATAGATGTTTTTTACCAGAGCGTGGTGGGGGATAATGACGGCCGCCTCAAGGGCAGCCTTGATCTGGCCTTTTCCCGCGCGGATATAGTGGTTTTAACGGGCGGCCTTGGCCCAACTTACGACGACCTCACCAAGGAAACAGTGGCGCAATACTTTGGCGCGCCCATGGAGATGGATCAGGCTTCACTAGACAGCATAACAATGTTCTTCGACTCCATAGGCAAGCCCATGACGGAGAACAACAAGAAGCAAGCCATAATGCCCAAGGGCGCTACAATTTTCCCCAACAGGTGGGGCACGGCGCCCGGCCTTGCCATAACGGACGGCAAGCACACGGCGGTGCTACTGCCCGGCCCTCCGCGCGAAATGAAGCCCATGTTCGACAATTGCGTGGTGCCGTATCTCATGAAATATTCGGATAAAACGCTTGTTTCGCGCAGTATTCGCATGTTTGGCATAGGTGAATCGCAGGTGGAGGATATGCTTTACGATATGATGAAAAGCGCCAAAAATCCCACCATCGCGCCCTACGCAAAGACGGGCGAGGTGATGCTGCGGCTTACGGCGGCGGCGGACAGCAGGGAGGACGGCCTTGCCATGATAAACCCGGTGATCGATGAGATATCGGCCGTGCTGGGCGAATATATTTACGGCATAGACGTGGAAAACCTGCAAACGGCGCTGGTGGAGCAGCTAAAGGAACGCGGGCTGAAGATCGCCGTGGCGGAGAGCTGCACGGGCGGGCTGCTTTCAGAGCAGATAACGCAGATACCCGGCGCGAGCGATGTTTTTGACTGCGGTGTGTGCTCGTACGCCAACGATATAAAGCAGAAGCTGCTGGGCGTGAGCGAAAAAACGCTGGCCGAGCAGGGCGCGGTGTCAGAGCAGTGCGCGCGTGAAATGGCGGACGGCGTGCGCAAGCTGGCCGGAGCGGACATAGCCATATCCACCACGGGCATAGCGGGCCCGGGCGGCGGTACGGACGAAAAACCAGTGGGCACGGTGTTCGTGGGCATATCAAGCGAAAGGACGAACGAAGTGCTAAAGCTGGAGCTTTCGGGCAGGCGTTCGGATAACGAACGAAATAATATTCGCTTCCGCACCTCTCAATTCGCCTTCGACAGGGCGCTGAAAATAATAAAAAGTTGGTAAAAATGAAATATAAGCAAATAATAGACGAATTAAGACAAAACCGAACGCTTTCAGACGATGATTTTCTGGAACTCATAAACTGCACGGACGCCCAAGCCAGTGAATATCTGCGCGCGCAGGGCAGGGAGGTGGCGCTTTCGCAATTTGGCAACGCCATATATATGCGCGGGCTCATAGAATTTACAAACTACTGCAAAAACGATTGCTTTTATTGCGGCATACGCAAAAGCAACCTTAAGGCGGAGCGCTACCGCCTCACCAAGCAGCAGGTGCTTAGTTGCTGCGAAAGTGGCTATGCGCTGGGCTTTCGCACCTTCGTGATGCAGGGCGGGGAGGACGCCGGCTTTTCGGACGACGCGCTTGTGGATATACTGGAAACGGTGAAAGGCCGCTACCCCGATTGCGCCATAACGCTATCCTTCGGCGAAAAGAGCCGCGAGGTGTACGCGCGGTACAAGGCCGCCGGTGCAGACAGGTATCTGCTGCGCCACGAAACGGCGGATGCGGAGCATTACGGCAGGCTGCACCCAGAGGGGCAAGACCTGCAAAGCCGTGTGGAGTGCCTGTATGCGCTCAAAGAGCTGGGCTTTCAGGTGGGTGTGGGCTTTATGGTGGGCTCGCCCTACCAAACGCCGCAGACTATTTTGAAGGATTTGCGCTTCATAGAGGGTTTCAAACCGCAGATGATAGGTGTGGGACCGTTTTTGCCACACAGGGATACGCCTTTTTGCGACATGCCAAAGGGCAGCCTGGAGCTTTCGGTGAACCTGCTGGCCATGCTTCGCCTAATGATACCCAATGCGCTGATCCCCTCCACCACAGCGCTTGGCACCATAGACAAAAACGGACGCGAAATGGGAATACTGGCGGGCGCAAACGTTGTGATGCCCAATCTATCACCCATTGAGGTGCGCAGCAAATATCTGCTGTATAACGACAAGATAGCCACGGGCGAGGAGGCCGCCGAAAGCAAGAACCGCCTTGCCGCCAAGGTGGGTGCCATAGGCTACGAGCTGGCCGTGACGCGCGGAGATTTCAGCGCCGAAAAAAATGCGTAAAAGCGATGGATATACGGCGTAAAATTATTGACTATAGGCCGTCTTTCGTATATAATATTTTTTGTTGCCCACTACGTTGGGCAATGTAGGGGAGTAGCTCAGTTGGTAGAGCGACGGTCTCCAAAACCGTAGGCCGCAGGTTCGAGGCCTGTCTCCCCTGCCAAAAAAACCCTCTATCCATGCCGGATAGAGGGTTTTTTATTTTTCGAAAAACCACTTTATTTATAGGCAATTTCAATATAGCCCAAAATTGGTGTAAAAATTAATTTAGTTTTTCACAACGGCGGGGCAGTGCCAAACATATGAAAATCAGCGGCTTTTTGGCTGCTTGTCGTCCGTTTTTTTAAAAAAAGGACGATATACAAAACAAAATATTTATCTTATACTTATATAACAGGGTAAAACAATTCTTTTAATAGTGCAGACAAAGGGTGAGGGGAAAATTATGAAAAACAAAAAAATATTAGCAATAGCACTGGCGGCAATAATGGCGTTTTCGCTCGCGCCCACGGCGGCACTGGCGGCAGAAGTGCCCACAGAAGCGCCCGAGCAAGCAGAAGCAGCGGTAGAGCAGCCGCAGGATATGCCACCGCCCGAGCAGACGGACGAGGTGCCTTTAGAAGTTGCGGAAGAAGATATTGAGATAGTGGAAACCGAAGCAACGCAGGCAAGCGAAGAGCCTGCTTTGGCAAACGCCATGGCGGCGGGTGATATAGATGTATCAAAAGGCAACATAACGTTTAGTTGGGACGGCAGTGTTTGGAATTGCGCGTATAATGACGGCGCAGCCGAAACTAAAATATCCCTGCAAGATAACAGTGCTGCTAAAAGAGCGGTAGTAACGGGAACAACAACCGAATATACCATAACGGTGGACGCAAATAACGCCAGCAGCGCAAGCATATTGTACCTGCAGCTAAACGGCGTAAGCATAGAATTTAAAAATTCTAAAGATGAATCGCCTATTAAAATAATAAACGGCGGCAAAGCGGATATAGAGCTTTCGGGCGACAACATACTGACGGTAACAAATTCTAATATCACTTACGCCACGGGCAGCGCTGCGTTGCAGGTGGAGGCAGGCAACGAGGTGAGCATACGCGAAAACACGCCAACTGCGGGCAAGCTTACAGCCAATGTAGGTAAAGGCGCGGGCATAGGCGGCGCAAACGGTAAAGAAGGCGGTACCATAAAAATATACAGCGGAACCGTAGAAGCTACAGGCTATTTGGGCGCGGGCATAGGCGGCGGTTATGGCGGCGACGGCGGTAATATAACAATATTCGGCGGAAACGTTACTGCCACAAGCAGCGGCGGCGCGGGCATAGGCGGCGGTGGTAACGGCGGTAACGGCGGAAATATAACAATAAGCGGGGGCAGTGTTACTGCAACATGCAACGGCGGCGCGGGCATAGGCGGCGGTGGTTACCGCGGTAACGGCGGCAATATAACAATAAGCGGCGGAAACGTTACTGCCACAAGCGATAGCGGCGCGGGCATAGGCGGCGGTGTTTACGGTAACGGCGGAAATATAACAATAAGCGGCGGTGTGGTAAATGCCGCAAACACCAGCGACGGCACGGGCATAGGCGGCGGTGTTGACGGTAACGGCGGAAATATAACAATAAGCGGCGGCAGTGTGACGGCTACAAGCGATAGCGGCGCGGGCATAGGCGGCGGTATAGGAAGCGGCAACGGCGGCAGTGTGGAAATAAGCGGCGGCAGTGTTGTAGCTACAAGCGATAGAGGCGCGGGCATAGGCGGCGGAAGCAGTGATAGAATGGAAAACGGTGCAAGCGGCGGCGATGTAAGAATAAGCGGCGGCATGGTGACGGCTACATGCACCAACGCGAAAAGCGCGGGCATAGGCGGCGGTTATGGTGATAACACATTAGGAGCTCCCGGCACGCTGGCAATAACGGGCGGCAGCGTTACGTACAGCGGCGCGGGCGGCAGCATGCAGGCAATACCCACCAACGGCAGTGCGCCCGTATACAAAACCACGCTAACGGTGGGCGGCACGCCGGTAAAAAGTACGGCGGTAACGGCGGGCAACATAGGCAGCATAGCGCTAAAGGAAATACCCGCGGCGGGCGAATACGGCATAAAGGACGTGGCGACAGACGCAGGCGGCAAGCTGTATTTTTGGCTGCCGAAAAGTGCAACAGAAAGGTTTGTAGACGTTGCAGCAGGCTCAAAAAAATATTTCGGCGCGGTGGATACCGAAACCGATAACAGCAGCGCAGCCACACTGTCAGAACATATTGATTTGTCAAACGGTTCTATAGAGTTTAAGTGGGTAAGCGGGGCATGGGCAATTACCCAAGGCAGCGGCGGCACACCACAGCCGATCCCCTCCGGCTTTGCCGCCATACAACAGAGCGGCGCGGGTGCTACAGAAAAAACCATAACGGTGGACGGCACAGGCAGCAACGGCGCCAAGCTGAGTGTGCAATTGGACGGGGTGAATATAAGGCCAAGCTCTGATGTATCGCCCTTTAGTATATCCGGCGGCGCCAATGTGGATATACAGCTTAGCGGTACAAACACGCTGGACGCGTCTAATGGCGTATACAGCGTGGGGCTTCAGGTGGAGGACGGAAATAGTGTAACCATAAGCGCGAAGAACGGACCCGGCGATAAGCTTATAGCAAAAGGTTATAATGGCGCGGGCATAGGCGGTAGCAGCAACAATATGGGTAAGGCAGGAAAGTGTGGCACTGTAATAATAAATAGCGGCACTGTGGAGGCTACAAGCACGAACGGCGCGGGGGGCATAGGCGGCGGGTATAGTAGTGGCGGTAATGGCGGAGCAGGCGGCATTGTAACAGTAAATGGCGGCACGGTGACGGCTACAAGCAAATACGGCGCGGGCATAGGCGGTGGTTATGGTTACGGTAATGGTTCTAATGGCGGAGCAGGCGGCGTTGTAACAATAAATGGCGGCAACGTGACGGCTACAAGCACGGAGGGCGCGGGCATAGGCGGCGGTTATGGTGTAGCAACTGGTGGAGCAGGCGGAATTGTAACAATAAATGGCGGCAGTGTGACGGCTACAAGCGATTGGGGCGCGGGCATAGGCGGCGGTTTTGGTAATGGTGATGGCGGAGCAGGCGGCAGCGTAACAATAAGCGGCGGTACTGTAAATGCCACATCCAAAGGCGACTCAAGCTTAGGTTATTTAATTCAAAGCGCGGGCATAGGCGGCGGTTATGGTGGTATATTAGGCGCTTCCGCCAGCATAACAATAACGGGCGGCAGCGTGAATTACAGCGGCAGCACAGATGCAAGCATACAGGCGCAGCCCACCAACGGAAGTTACACCGTATACAAAACCACGCTGGCGCTAAACCCTGCGGCGCCGAGCGCGGCGGTAACAAGCGGCAGTATAGGCGAGTTTGACCTCATAAAGCGCGCCGCGCAACAAGAATATTATATAAAAGATACGCTAACAGATACATCAAGCGGCCTATACTTTTGGCTTACCGAAAACACAGTGGGCAGAGCAGTGGATATAACGGTGAACGGCACAAGGTATACAGGCACAGTGAAAACCACAAGTGACAACACGAGCACGGCAACGCTAAACAAATACCAAGATACCCCCCCGCCATCTGTAATATACCACAAGCTGACCTACAAATATATGGACGGCGCAACGGCGGATAAAACGGAGCAGATAATGGCGGGAGCTAAAGCCAAAGCGCCCGCCGAGCCAACGCGGAAAAACCATAAATTCGCGGGCTGGTATACGGACAGCGGTTTTGCTAAAAAATACGATTTTGATAATCAAATATACGCTGATGTCACGCTGTACGCCAAATGGCTGCCCAAGGTGACGAACGTAAAAGCGACGCACCCCAAAGGCTACGATCAAACGGACAGGCTGACTTTGACGTGGGACAAAGCGGAAAACGCACAAAGCTACATAGTGCACAGCGGCGCGGGAACGGAAATAGCCAAGACCAACGAAACGGGCATAGAGCTGAAAGGGCTTGTAGCTGGCGGCAAATACAGCTACACGGTAACGGCAATAGTAGGCGGGGAGGCGGGCGAAAAATCCGACACGCTGGTAACCGCCACACGCCCGAGCGCGCCGAAGGGGGTAAAATACACCAAAAAGACGGTGCGCAGCGTAAGCATAGCGTGGGACGCTGCAGCGGGCGCGAACTATTATCGCCTTTTCCGCAAGGTGGGGGATAAGTTTGTGCGTGTGGCCACGGTGAAAGGGCAAACGGAATATACATTTTCCGGCCTAACGCCAAACACAAAGAACTATTTTAAGGTGGTGCCCATAATACGCGTAGGCGGCGTATCCATACGCGGAGCGAGCGCGGACGTGAAGGCGCAAACGCTGAAATAACCCGCAAAACTACCCACAGCCCAAAAAAGCAGTCCGCAAGTTGCGGTCTGTTTTTTTGTTGCAAAGAAATAAAACTTCACCAAAGCCGACCCGTGAAAAAATATTTCATAATTTTCAAATAAATAATGAAACCTTATATATTTTTTGATAGAATACATTAATAGCGCAACTCAAAAAAAAGGAGATAGAAATATGAAAGAATACGCATTAGACGCGGTGGTGGCGGGCATACTTTGCCTGGATATCACGCCAAAATTTAACACGGCAAAGTGCGATAATATAGGGAAAATACTAGTGCCGGCCAAAACGCTTTTCATGGGCGAAGCGGAGATACACGCGGGCGGCTGCGTAACAAACACGGGCATTGCAATGCAGAAAATGGGCGCGAACGTGGCGCTTATGAGCAAGCTGGGCGAGGACGATTTTGGCCGCATAATGCTGGACAAAATTTCACCCTACGCAAGCACGGAAAGCATATCGCTCTCCAAAACGGGAGGCACGCCCTATTCCATAGTGCTTTCGCCGCCCGGAATAGACAGGATCTTTTTAAGCTACTGCGGCGTACTGGACGATTACGGCATAGACGATATAGATATGCAGCTTGTCAAGCGGGCGCGCATATTCCATTTCGGCTATCCGCCCGCCATGAAGCGTATGTACCAAAACGGCGGAGAAGAGCTGATCCGCCTGTACCGCGAGGCGAAGCAGACGGGCACCGCAACCTCTCTCGACACCTCGGCTGTGGACGAGCACTCCGCATCTGGCACGGTGGGCTGGGATGGTATACTGCGCAAAACAGCGCCCCATCTCGATTTTTTTGTGCCCAGCGTGGAGGAGCTGTGCTATATGCTGGATAGAAAAATGTATGCCAGATGGCGCGAGGTGGCGGGCGACGGCGACATCATAGCGGCGGTGAACGAGGCGGACGTAGCAGCGTTGGCCGGGCGGCTGCTGGAATACGGCGCCAAAGTGGTGCTGGTGAAATGCGGTTCGCGCGGGCTATACCTGGCCACGGCGGACGGCGCGGCGCTGCAGACCGTGGGCGGCGGCCTGGCCGAAAATCTCTCCGGCTGGGAAAACGTGCGCCACTTTGAGGCGAGCTATAAGCCGGACAGGCTGCGCTCTGCCACGGGCGCGGGCGATACCTGCATAGCCGCCTTCCTCTGCTCGGTTTTGCGCGGTTTGCCATACGAGCAGGCCGTGCAGTACGCCGCAGCAACGGGCGCAAGCTGCGTGGAAGAATACGATTCGCTGAGCGGTCTGCGCAGCTTTGAGCAAATGCGCGAAAAAATAGACGCGGGCTGGGAGAAGAACAGCTTTTAACGGCAAAATCGAACAATATAAAAAATGGACGCTTCGCGCTTGCGGTGCGTCCATTTTTATGGTTTTTTGTAAGATATTATACCGTTGCGGGCACTTCTTGGTTGTTGTTCGCAAAGTTTTGCAGTATCACCAGCGGTTCAAAACTGTTTGTGTTTTTTATGGTTATGCCATTTTTCGCCGCGCTTTCAGAAACGAAATATTCGTCTCCTGTAAGCTCGCCGAAACGAACCAGCTCCGGCGCGGCGCACTCGAACACGCCAAAGCGGCCGTGCCCCTGCACCACCAGCGCGGTATAGCAGGCCGCGTCCGTAAGCGTGACGCTTGCACCCGGCTCCACCGTGACCTCCTTGGCCGCCACCCAATCGTTCGCGTAGGATATCCATTTTTCTGTCAAGCCATCCTGCGTTTTCGCAAGCTCCTTGGGCGCGCGGAAATAGGTTTCCTTATAGTCCGGGCGGGTGCTTTCCTCCCAGTCTATTTGGTTCATCAGCGCGTCTATATTGTCCTTTTCGTCTGCGGGCTGGCAATCTGTAAGCATATTGTGGCCGTTTATCTCGCCCATCGTAACGTTTTCCATTATAGTATTAACGTCGCTGTTCCACTGCGGCTCGAATGTCACCACGGAGGCGGGCGCGTGTATCACGCCGGCGGCGGTGTACCAGCCCGTGCCAAGCTGTATGCGATAGGCGCGGGAAAGCTCCGTTATGCGCGTGTCCTTTTTGTCGTAATTCAATAGGCAGTCGCGCACCTGCTCCTTTGTGGTGGAGGGGTCGAAGCCAAAGTAGGTGAGGGGGAAGCGGCCGAGGTATGAGGCGTTGTATTGCACCGGGAAATAATATGCCTCCGGCTTGCCGTGCATACCTATTTTCTGCGCCTTTTCCTCGGTGAGGTGCAGATGATGAAACAGCGGCTTGTCATAATCGTATAGCTTGGCGAATGTGGGCCATGTGCCGTATTTTTCCATAAGCTCATTGCCTATGAGCTCCGCGCCCAGCTCCTCCACGCAATCTTTGAAGAGTATGCGCTCCGAAGCGTCTTCGCCAACCACAAAACTCATGCCCTCCGTTTTGCCAGTCTTGGGGCCGTTCAGCGCCACGGTTACCGAGCCCAGCCACCTCTCGCATATACCGCCCCTGTCCATGCCAAAGGCATAATAATCGTCTGGGTGAAGCTTTAGCCTGCGCCCCGGCTCGTTGAAGCCGCGGGGGACCCATGTGGGCGCGAGGTGAAATACACCCTCACCCTTACCTAATACCTGCTTGATCTTGCTCATTTTTTTACCTCCGTGTCATATTTTTAATATTTTATCTTTGTATTTCTCACCAATGGATATTTATGCTTTTTGGTTCTCGCTTTATTCACTATGCAATCAACTTTGCGCAAAGCATTGAGCGTTTCGGTATGTTATGGCACGTAATTGGCTCATAAAATGTCATTTCGCATATTACATTTGCCATATTCCGCATATTTAAAGGAATAAAACCCATAAATATGTAATAAAATATTATTTCGTTATCGCAATAAATATATCACATATTTTGTAATAATTAAAGCTATTATTTATGAATTTTACGCGATAAGAAAAAATATTTCACAAAAGCATTGACATTCTTTGTATGCATAAGTTAATATGTAGTCACACAGAAAAAAATAACCAATAAGAATTTTCGAGGGGTATAAGTTATGTTATTAAACATGAAAGATTTGCTTAGTGTTGCGAATGAGAAAAATTTTGCGGTTCCCGCCTTCAACATAGGTACGGGTCAGATATTGAAGGGCGTTATAGAGACCTGCGAAGAGGAAAAAGCGCCCGTTATACTATCCATCCATCCGCTGGAGCTGCATTTTCAGGGCTTTAGCTTCATGAAGATGTGCATAGACATGGCAAACAATTCGCGTGTGCCCATGTGCATACATCTTGATCACGGCGCGAAGATAGAGGAAATAATGGAGGCTATACGCCACGGCTTCACCTCCGTAATGATAGACGCGTCCGAAAAGCCCTTTGAAGAAAACATAGCCATCACAAAGAAGGTTGTGGACATGGCGCACCCCCTCGGCATATCCGTTGAGGCAGAGCTTGGCACCATAGGCACAACCGCGGGCGATACGGAGGGCGGCACGGATAAGATAGTGTATACCGACCCCGGCGACGCGGCCAAATTTGTTGCCGAAACGGGCTGCGATACGCTGGCGATAGCCATAGGCACGGCGCACGGCATATACCCGCCCGGCTTCAAACCGGAGCTCAAGCTTGATCTTCTCACAGAGATAAAGAAAGTGGTTTCCGTTCCGCTGGTATTGCACGGCGGCAGCGCAAACCCGGATTCTGAGATAGGCGAAGCTGTTAAGCGCGGCATAAATAAAATAAACATATCCTCCGATACTAAGGACGCAATGTATCAGGAGCTCAGAAAAACGCTGCAAAACCCCAAGGTGCGCGAGCCGTTCGAGCTCTACCCGGACAGCCTCAAGGTGATGAAGGACGTGGTTCGCAATAAAATAAAGCTGTTCAACGATGACGACAAAATGAAATATTACTCCCTCTAATACCTAAATAATAGGCATATGCGGACGGACGGGCGCGAAAAACATCCGCGTTTCGTCCTGAGTATATGCCAAAAATATGAGCATCGGCCGCATTTAAATATTTTAAAACAAACTTGGCGGACTACAAAAAAATATAGAAACAAATATACTGAAAAACTATGTTCTGCGACAGACGCGGTGTTGAGCATGTTATATTCTTTTATCAAATTTTGGCTTTTTTACAAAGCGGAAAACCTAAAAAACGGGAGGAACAACATTACTTTATGGGATATGTGGACAAATATGACGAATATCTTTCAGGTATCCCCGCGGATATAGCTCGTCTAAAAGGCTCTGGAAAGCATATTGTGCTTGGATATACCAGTAATTACGATGTTGTGCTAGTTTGGGACGCGGCGGCATACAACGATATACTATCGGAATATCTGCGCTGTGAACCCAGCGCGCAGCCGGGCGAAACGATAGATTCCATGGAGGATTTTGCGCGCATCACAAGCGCCTACGCCATAAAGGGGCTGGGCGGCGCTTTTGATATAACCGATCTTAGCGTGTGCGATGAGCTGCAAAGCAGGTTTGAGGCGGAATCGTCCCTGGGGGGAACCTGTGCGCAGGGCGCGACGGCGCTCTCCACGCTGGGCTTTCCGGTGAACGTGCACATAACCGACGAAAGCGAAGCGGTGTGCGGGCTAATGAACAATCCCGGCGTCACGGTGATAGGCGAGCGGGGCATGCAGCCCATACTGGAAGGCGCGTCAAAAGAACCGCCCATATATCATTTTATACTGCAATTCGCCAAGGGCGACATTATAAAAATAGGTGGCAGGGAATACGAGATACCGCTTTCTAACCGTCTTATACTGCCCTATGACAAGGTTCAGAAAATAGTACCCATAACGAGGCGGTTCAGAAGCTATTGGGAAACCCACGCCTCTGAAATGTTCGCCTATCTGGTGTCCGGCTTTGACGCCATAATCGATGAGGACACGATGCGCGAGCGCGGCGCGGAGCTGGCAACGCACATAGCGGCCATGCGCGCGGCGGATAAGGATTTCAAAATATACTTTGAGGGCGCATATTACATAAATAAAAAGGTGGAGGCAATAGCGGAGCAAACGCTTTGCCCGCTTGCCGATATTTGCGGCATGAACGAGGAGGAGCTCATAGCCAAAATGAGCGAAGAGGGCATAGCTCTTGATACGCAGCGCCCGGCCGAGGTGCTTTCGGCACTGGAGCGCGTGTTGCGCAAATACGGCATTCGCGGCATAGTGCTGCACACAAAGGATTACGCGCTTTATTACGGCGAGGCGCCTGATATAGACATAGAAAAAGGCCTCACTATGGGCAATCTGATGTCCGGCACGCGGGCGCGCATTGGCCGCTACGGCACACAGGAGGATTGCAAAGCAACGCTGGCGCTGCCGCTTAGCGAAAGGGGACTGGCCTTCGCAAACGGCTTGAGCGAACTGAATGTGGAGCGCTGCGCTTGCTGCGTACCCTCGCGCTACATGGAACGGCCAAAGTATACGATAGGCCTGGGTGATACTTTCGTGGCGGGCATGCACACCTGCTTTGTGAAATAGGAGTACGGCGCAATGGCATTCTTGATGGGAATAGATCTGGGAACCTCCAGCTTAAAAACTTTGATAATGAACGAAGCGGGCAATGTGTGCGCACTGAGCGCGCGGGATTATCAGTTCGATTCGCCCATAAACGGCTACGCGGAGCAGCAGCCCGAGGTTTGGTGGGAGGCCTGCCGCGAAACGGCGAAAGAAGCCATAGCGAAGAGCGGCATAGACGCAAAGGATATCGCCGCCGTAAGCTTTTCCGGCCAAATGCACGGCGCTGTTATGCTGGACAAAGAGTTCAAATCCGTGCGCCCGGCCATACTGCACTGCGACGCGCGAAGCTCTGCTCAGGTTGCGTGGATGAAGGAACGCCTTGGCGCGCAGCGCGCCGCCAAGCTGGTAATGAACCCCATATATACAGGCTTTTTGCTGCCTTCGCTGCTGTGGGTGAGGGACAACGAGCCGGCCAACTACGAAAGAATAGCGCACGTAATGCTGCCCAAGGATTATTTGAAATTCAAGCTGAGCGGCGAGATATCCTCGGATTTTTCGGATTCCTCGGCCACGCTGGCCTACGATATAAAAAGCTACCGCTGGTCTGGCGAGATACTAGAGAGTGTGGACGTACCTAAGGCGCTCTTCCCAAGCTGCTACGAGACCTGCGCGCGGGCGGGCAGCGTGTGCGGGGAAGCGGCGGAGCAGACCGGCCTACGCGCGGGCACGGCGGTGGTGGCGGGCGGCGGCGACCAGATAATGCAGGGCATGGGCAACGGCATAACGGCCGTGGGCGGCGTGTCGGTAAACATAGGCTCAAGCGGTCAGGTCTCTTTCCAGTGCGATGCGCCGGTGGAAAATCCGAAGCTTAGTACAAACACCATATGCGGCTACGAACGCGGCCGCTGGGTGACTATGGGCGCGGTGATGAGCGCGGGTCTGTCGCTGAAATGGTGCAACAGGCTGCTTGCCCAGAGCGACTACGCGCAGATAAACGATATGGTGGCGGCAGTGCCGCCCGGCAGCGGCGGGCTCATATACCTGCCTTATCTGAACGGAGAGCGCACCCCGCATCTGGAGCCCAACATAAGCGGTGAGTTTGTGGGTGTGAACATAAACACCGGCCGTGCCGAGTTTACGCGGGCGGTAATGGAGGGCGTGGCCTATTCGCTCATGCAGTGCATAGAGGTGTGCTCCGGTCTGGGGCTTTCGCCGCAATACATGGTCGCCTCGGGCGGGGGAGCCAAGAGCGCGCCCTGGCTGCAAATACAATCAGACATATACGGCATGCCGCTGAAAATATCCAAAACGAGCGAGCAGGCCGCCTATGGCGCAGCAATAGCGGCCGCCGTGGGCGCGGGAATATATGAGAGCGTGAGCGCGGCCTGCGCAGAGCTTGTGCAGTATGAAGAGCGCATAACAGAGCCCAATATGGCCAACCACGAAATTTACAAAGAATATTATAAGCTTTACAAAAATATATACAAGGCAAGTAAAGAAGTGTTAATGCAAGTGACTTTGATGGGCAGAAACCAAAAGGCATGAAGAAAAAAATGTTGGGAGGCGAAAGTTTTGAAACAGGAAAGTCAGCAAAGCAATGAGTACATTTTCGAGTGCGAGGGCATATATAAAGCCTTCGGCGGAACTCAGGCGCTGTCTGATGTGCAGCTGAAAATCAGGCCGGGCGAGGTGCACGCGCTGCTGGGAGAAAACGGCGCGGGCAAATCCACGCTCATGAAGATCGTTATAGGCCTATACAAGCCGGATCAGGGCAGCATGAAATTCAAGGGTAAGCCGTACAGCGCGAAGGGGCCGGTTGAGGCCATTCACCAGGGCATATCCATGATACACCAAGAGCTCAACCCGGAGCCGCACCTCTCCATTGCGGACAGCATATTTTTGAAGCGTGAGGATGCCGTAGCCGGATTTTTCCTCAACAAGAAAAAGCAAAACCAGCGGGCGCAGGAGATACTGGAAAAGTTCGGTTTTCCCTTTCCCGCCAAAACGCTCATGAAGGAGCTTACGCTGGCGCAAATGCAGATGGTGGAGATAGTGAAGGCGGTCTCCTGCGACGCGCAAATGATAATAATGGACGAGCCCACCTCTTCGCTTGATAGTGAAGAGACGGAAAATCTGTTCCGCGTTATACGCGATCTGCAAAAGAAGGGCGTGGCAATAATATATATTTCGCACAGGATGGACGAAATATTCGCCATTTGCGACAGGGTGTCAATTTTCAGGGACGGTACCTACGTGGACACGCGCGAGCTAAAGGACGTGACGCGCGAGGAGCTCATACCGCTCATGGTGGGGCGCAAGGTGGAAAATGTTTTCCCCAAGGTGGATTGCAACATAGGCGATGTGGTTTTCAAGGCGGATAAGCTGTGTGGAAAAGGTTTTCGCGATATAAGCTTCGAGGTGCGCCAGGGCGAGATACTGGGCATTGCGGGTCTTGTGGGTTCGGGCAGAAGCGAGACGATGCGCGCCATATTCGGAATGGATCCGCTGGAATCCGGCAAGATGTACCTTGACGGAAAAGAGATAAAAAATAAAAATCCGCGCGCGGCCATAAAAAAGAAGATAGGTATGGTGAATGAGGACAGAAAGAGCTACGGCTTGTGTCTGTTTAGATCGATAAGGGAAAATATTTCTCTGCCCAACCTTCCCGAACGGCAAAAAAGCGTGCTGCTGAATCAGAAGCGCGAGAAAAAAGAGTGCAACGAATATGCCGAGATGCTGCGCGTAAAGGCGGCCAGCATAGAGCATACCGGTTTTTCGCTATCGGGCGGAAACCAGCAAAAGGTGGTGCTTGCCAAGTGGATGATGGAGCACCCCAAGCTGCTCATACTGGATGAGCCCACGCGCGGCGTGGATGTGGGCGCGAAGTCGGAGATACACGCGCTTATGTGCGAATTCGCCAGCAGGGGAATGGCCGTTATAATGATCTCCTCCGAGCTGCCCGAGGTAATGGGCATGAGCGACAGGGTGCTGGTGTACCACGAGGGCACCATAAACGGCGAGATAGCCCGCAAGGAAATACTAAGTGGAAACGCGACGCAGGAAACCATTTTGGCAATGGAATTCGGCGGAAAACAATAGGGGAGGGAAATAGATATGAATAAAAGGATGACACTGGATATAAACAGAAAAGACGAAATACGCATGTTTATGGGTAAGTACGGCATAGGCGTTATACTGATTTTTATGATGGTGGTGATATCCATCGTGGAGCCCGCCTTCCGCACCCAGAGCAACTTCATAAACGTGGCCACGCAGGTCACCATAAACGGCATGATAGCCTTCGGCATGTGCCTCGCCATAACCACGGGCGGAATAGACCTCTCCGTGGGCGCACAGCTGGCGCTTGCAAGCTGTGTGCTTGGCCAGCTCATAACCAACATGGGTATGAACGTGGGTCTGGCCTGCTTCGTGGCGCTGCTGGTAACGACGGGTTTCGGCTTTTTGAACGGGCTTCTCATTGCCAAGTTCAATATGTTCCCCTTCGTTGTAACGCTTTCAACGCAGCTCATAATTCGCGGGCTTTCGCAGGTAATAAGTAACGGTAAGGCGATCTCCATAACAAACCCGGAGTTCAAGGGAATATACTCAAACCAGTTCCTGTCTATACCGCTGCCCATAATAATTCTCATAGTGGTATGCGTGCTCATGTACCTGCTGCTGCACTGGACGAAATTCGGACGCTACATATTCGCGGTGGGCGGCAATGTGAACGCGGCCATAGCCTCGGGCGTAAGCGAATTTTGGACAAAGACGGGCGTATACACGGTGAGCGGTCTTTTGGCCGGTATATCCGCCATAATATTCACCGCCAAAACGGGCTCCGCGCAGTCCAACATTGGCGTGGGCTATGAAACGGACGCCGTTGCCGCCTGCGTAATTGGCGGCACCTCCTTCGCCGGAGGTATTGCCACCATACCGGGCGTAATTATGGGCATATTCATAATAGGCTTCATATACAACGGCATGAATCTCATAGGCGTGTCCTCGTATTATCAATCCATGATAAAGGGCGTGGTTATAATAGGCACGGTGCTGCTGGATATGGTGATGAACAAGAAGAACAGATAGATCAAAACGGTAAAACTTTTCCGAGGCAACAAATGCAGCGTGAAAATTTTACATAAATCAATACGGTGAAAAAAACTACCGTTACAAAAAACAGGAGGAAAAGAATATGAAAAAAATGCTCAAAACTCTAACGATCGTTATGGTTGTAGCTTGTCTGGCCATTGGCATGGCCGCTTGCTCAACTCCGGCGCCAGCCGCCTCAGAATCCGCCGCTCCGGCTGAATCTGCACCCGCAGAATCTGCTGCCGCTCCGGCTGAATCCGCACCCGCGGAATCTGCTGCCGCTCCGGCTGAATCTGCACCCGCGGAATCCGCTGCCGCTCCGGCTGAGTCCGCTGCCGCTGCTACAGATGTTGTAGCCGACGTGAACGGAGACGGAAAAGTTATAGTTGGTTATATCTCCAAAAATATAACCGATCCTTTCCACGCTCCCATAAACGACGCAGCCACAATAGCGCTTGACAAGATGGTTGCCGATGGCGTTATAGACGAGTGGACAGGCATAATGGACGGAGAAACAGACCCCAACAAGCAGATAGACCGCGCAGACGAGTGCCTCACAAAGGCGGTTGACTTCGCCATAATACTGCCCGCCGAGGCCGAGGCTTCCGATCCCGCCGTTACAAAGCTGGCGGACGCAGGCGTAAACGTTATAGTTGTAAACTCCAAGACCACAAGCACGGATGACCGCGCAATAGCATACTGCGGTTCAGACGATGTATTCGCGGGCGAGCTCATGGGTCAGTGGGTAGTGGACAACGTGCCGGATGGCGGCAAATACATACACTGCCAGGGCATAATAGGCAACTCCGCACAGATACAGCGCGGCGAAGGCATCATGAACATAATGAGCAAAAACCCGCAGTTTGAGATGGTTGGCGAGTTCGATACGCAGTGGTCTGGCGATAAAGCCGCAAACGCCACGATGGACTCCATAAGCCAGTACGGCGAAGAGCTGGTGGCCGTTATATGCGATAACGACGATATGTCCTCAGCTTCTCAGCGCGCCGCCAACGATGCCGGACGCACAGACATAATCTGCATAGGCGTTGACGGAAACGAAAATCCGCTGCAGATGGTTAAAGCGGGCGAGCTGGGCGCAACAGTGCTTCAGGACGGCGTTGGCCAGGTTACGGCAGGCATAAACATAATAGCCAATGTGGTAGCGGGCGAAGGCTTCGAAAAGTATCCCGACATACCCTTCGTTCTTGTAACAAAGGACAATGTGGACCAGTACCTCAAAGCATAAGTTTGTTTCAAAACAATCTGCCTTTGAAACATTAACACAAAAGCAAGGCGGGCGCTCCGGCGTCCGTTTTGCTTTGCATACAAAAAAAGCGCTCTGCGGCGCTTTATAATAATCAAAAATTATAGCTGGAACTCTGACAATAGTATTTCCATTTCCTCGTTGTGCTTGTAGCTGTCAGTATCGTTGGCGTCCTTTTGGAATGCCTCGCCGTTTTTTATGAAATACAGCAGCGCGTCACACACGGCCATTTCGCACAAATGGTTGTTTGGGTCGGGCTCTTTGAATATATTCTTGTTCGTAGTGGAAAAGAGAATGTGTGTGGCCAGCTTGGTGAGGGGAGATTCCTTGTCTGCCGTTATGGCTATTATCTTCATGCGCATCTCATGCGCAAACTCTATCGCGTGAACTATGTGCCGCGAGGTTCCCGAGCGGGATATGACCAGCAGCGTATCGTCCTTGCCGCCTAGGCTCAGGTGGTTTATGGAATATTCGGGCACGGTGGAGTATATCGCGCGTATCTTGAAGCGCTCCAGCCTGAAGCCAAATTCCATCGCCAACGGAGAGGTGTTGCCCGCCGCCAATATATAGACCGTGTTGCTTGCCTTGAGTATGTTCACACACTCAAGATAGGTGGATATATCGGTGTTTTTCGCGAGGGATGATATATTGTGCGCCAGCCGCCTGAAAAGCATTTGAACGGAGTCTATAGGGGCTTTGCTGTCAAACTCCATGTCCTTTTTGCCCATATCGCGCGAGAGCAGCAGGCGCATTTCGTTGTAGCCCTTGTAGCCTAGGTGCTTGCACATGCGTACCACCGTGGCGTCGCTTACGCCGCTTGCGCCCGCCAGCTTTGAAACGTTCATCATGAGCACCTTATGTGTATGTTTCAATATATAATCGGCAACCTTTTTTTCTGCGGAAAAAAGTAAATCGTGATATTCCCTAATATTGTCTATTACATTCTTTTCAGCTTCCATAAAAAATACCCTTTTCTATTTATACAAATTTAATGATATATCATAGAATAGCGTCTGTCAACCGCGTTGTGAAACAATATTTCACGTAATGAAACACCTATACGGTAATTTTTTCATAGAAAACCGAAATCCGCTTCAGCCTTGTAGTTTCCACATAGATTGGCTCATGTTGAATATATATCGACCCGGCACAACGTTGCCTCCCTCAGCAACAATTACGGGTCCAAAATTACTTGTATCAAAGCCTTCAATATTGCCCAGCGTGCTTATGGTGCAGCCGTTTCCCAAATAAAGGCTGCTCCCGTCCGCTGGCGATATCTGCCCACCGTTAGATGCAGATATGGAGCCACCCGGGTATATATCAAGTTCGCTGCCAATAATCAATAGACCACCCACGTCTAAAGATGAACCTCCCATTATTGTCATAATGGGATTAAACGAGTTATTGAGCGCAAAATAATCGAATGTTTTTCCGTTGTTTAGGTTTATGTGTCCATACAGCATCATTTTGTTGTCTGTGAGTGTTATTTGCGCCCCACTGGAAAGAGTGAATGTGGAGACAAGCGAATCATTCGAGATCAGTGGGATACCCTCCATTTTTAATGCTGCGCCGCTTTTCACATTTATTTCCGAGCCCTCTCCCATATCCAGTCCGCCGCGCAGAGAGTGCTTTATGTTTAAGCTTCCTTGAAGATTGATGCTGCAATTTGGTGACACTACTAGCATATTGCTCTGCATATCCAGTGAAACGTTAGAACCAATGTAAATACTACCACTCAGCATCGCGTTGCGTACGACAGATATCGCCGTGGCCGCACCTCCCGAATTTGCCGCATTTATAGCGTCGCTCAACGAAGCGTAGGGAACGCCGTTCACATATGCCATAACCGGCACGGGCGTGGGCACGGGCGTTGCTGTAGGCACTGGATCTGGCACAAAGGTTGGAACCGGACCCGGATTGGGCTCGGGCATAGCCGTGGGCGTGGGAGAGGGCAAAGCGGTGGGCGTGGGTGTCGGCGTTACCGTTGCCGTTGGGGTTGACGATGGTATGGGCGTGGCCGTTGGCGATGGTATGGGCGTGGTCGTTGGGGTTGGCTTGGGCTTAGGCTCACTCGAGGGAGTGGCAGTTGCCGAGGGTGCGGGCGAGGGCGACGCGCTGGGAGTCGGCTCGCTTGAGGGCGAGGACATGGGCGTTGGAGTGGATGCGGCAGGTGCCGGGGCATGCGTAGGCTCCGCAACGGGGGCGGGCGTAGGTTCCGCCGCAGGAGCGGGCGTTGAAACAATGCCCGTCCGCGTATTTCCACCGCCATTTTGCGCCACCGTTGTAGGAGCGGCCGTGGGTGCGGGAGTAGGTTCCGCCTGATAGTCGTTTTCCTTAAATTTATTAAGATTGTCCGCGATTTCATTTTTTATTGTATCCGGCCTGTCCTGCGCGATTTTTATAACCGTGTCCACGATGGCCGGCGGCAGCTTTTGCACATCCAAAGGCTCGTTGCTGGAGGCGATTACGCCCTTTTGAACGTTTTCCGTAACAACGGCGCTCTGACCCGTCGTTATAAGTGCCGATTCCTCTGTCTTGCTGCCGTCGCTCGTGAGCGGCTGCACGTTTACCGCGCCGTCAAAAACGCTTACAGTAACGGTGCCCTCATCATTTTCGCCAGGTATATAGCTTACGGAAAAAACCGTGCCGCGCACAGACATAGTGGATTTGGGCGTGGAAACATCGTATACGGAATCGTCGCCCAGCTTTGCCGTTATGTTTGAAAGCACGGTGCCGGAAATCAACTTTATATCGGTCTGGCTGCTTCTGTCCGTACCCGTGGCGTTAAGCTCTATGCTGGTTTCCTCGTCCAGCGTTACAAATTTATCCTCATCCAGCCGCAGCGTTAGCGTGCCGCCCGAAGCCACGGCCAGCTTGTCTCCATTTTGCAGCTTCATATCGGCGAAGGCCTCTATGTCGCCCTTCTTTTCACGGGTGACTGTGGCGCCGCCGTTTATTTCGTATACGCTTATTATTCTGGCGGACGCATCGTCTATATTCTCGCCCTCAGAAGCGGGCAGGGGAGTCTCCGAAAGAGCCATGAGCTCGCCCTCTACAGGCTCCGCCGAATTTTCCGCAGCCGCAGAGCTCTCCGTATCAGCCGCCGTATTCGCGGCCTGCTGCGCCGCCGGTGAGCACGCCGCCACACAAAGCACCATTGCCGCCATTATTATAACTAAAAATCGTTTCATTTTACTATCTCCTATATAATGCCCTTGCGTTCCAAATAATCAAAACACCGCTGCTGTTCGGCCAAGCCCGAAACCTCTATGAGTATGGTGGGGGAGAGCACGCCGTGCTCCTCCAACGCTCTAAAGATACCATCCATATATATCGTTCCTTCACCCAGCGGCATATGGCTGTCCGCTATGCCGTCGTTGTCGTTCATGTGCATATGCTTTATATGCGGAGCCAGTGCGGCTATCCATCGCTCTATGGGAACGGTGGAT
Source organism: uncultured Christensenella sp. (assembly GCA_964464145.1). Lineage (GTDB taxonomy): Bacteria > Bacillota > Clostridia > Christensenellales > Christensenellaceae > UBA5399. Next base: position 21,765 of record CAYXFB010000004.1, on the reverse strand, counting down.
AGGTGCGCGTGCGCAACGTCTAGGCACACCCCAAAGTTTTGGTATCCGCCCAGCTGCTCGGCAAGCCGCAGCAGCAGCTCCGGCTCCAGATCGAACATGTTTTCCATGTATATATCCACTTCGGGATATTCCTCCATGAGTTCTATCCAAAAATCGCGGTTCACATCCACCCAGGCGTCCATATAGGACTTTACTCGAAAGGTGGGTATGTAGTTCGTGTGAAAAACCACGCCCCTTGCACCCAGACACCGCGCGACATCAAGGCTCTGACGCACCCTCAGCGCGCTTACCTCGCGTATGCGCGGATCGGAGCTGAATATGGTGACATCGAAAAAAGCGCCGTGCACTATAGATTTTTCCGCGTTGGGCAGCAGCGTCGCCCTTTGCATAAGCTCCTTTAGCTCGGTCGCGTCATCCAGCAGCGCACCCAAAACGAAATCTCCGTATTCGAAAGCGCAGCCGTATTTTTCCGCCATTTTCGCGCTGCCCGCAATGTCTCCGAGGCAGGGCACCATCATAAATCTACTCATACTACCTCAACCCTAACAATTCATAAATCAATATTTCACAGCTCTTTCCCTTTAGAGGCAGCACGCCCACTTCCTTTGCCAGCACACGTTCCTTTATAACGCTGTAGAATGCCTCGCTCATGAGTATCTGCGAGGGGGCGGCCTTGCTTTCGAGGCGGGCGGCGGTGTTCACCGTGTCGCCTATGGCCGTGTAGTCCATGCGTATCTTGCAGCCTATATTTCCCACTATGGCCTCGCCGCAATTGAGGCCTATGCCGAAGGCCACGCGCTCGCCGTGGCTTTTATAGAGCCGCTCGGCCAGCTCTCCCGCTCCGGAAACTATGTCAAGCGCCGTCTGCGCCGCTTTCAAAACGTAATCTTCCAAAGTGAAGGGGGCGTTGAATACCGCCATCGTGGCGTCGCCTATAAATTTGTCCAGCGTACCGCCGTTTTTGAATATAGCCTCCGTCGTGAGGTTGAGGTAGGAATTCAGCACCTCCACCACCTCTTCCGGCCGCAATCTCTCGGACATGGGCGTGAAGCCACGTATATCCACAAACATAACGGCTATATCCTTGTTTTCGCCTCCAAGCTCTATGTCATAGTGGCCCTCTTTTACTATTTCCTCCACCACCTGCGGCGCGACATACTTTTTAAAAGCGTTTGTCACCCGCCTGCGCTGCGCGCTTTCGCGAACATAGCCCAGCACCAGCGTAACGATGTATATAACTATTGCTGCTAAGGGCAGATACACGATATTTATTACGTAACCGCTCCAGTATAGCAACATGCCGATCAATATATTTGCCGCCACCACGCCCGCCAGCAGCAGCGCGGAAAGCCATGCACTTTTTATGCGGCGGAAGGCCAGATACAATAGCGCCGCCGCCAAGCTGTATATAAAGGCGGTCATGAGCGGGTCTACGGGGAGCGCGGACACACCTTCCAGCATTGCCTGTATTATGTTGGCGTGTATCTCCACGCCATACATCTGCTCCGCCTTGTCTATAGGCACATAATAAGCGTCCTGCAAGCCCGGTGCGTACGCGCCCACCAGCACCATGCAGCCGTCGAATAGGCGGGGGTCAACGCTTCCGTTCAGCACGTCCACCAGCGAGATCACCTCAAAATCTCCCGGATATCCCGCGAAGGGTATACACCATCTGCCATAGCTGTCAGTAGCGGGCATTACCGGCTCTATGCCCAGCCGCTCCGCGTATGCCATGTAGCAGGTCACCGCGAAGTTATACAGCGTTTTGCCCTCAAAATCCGCGCTCAGCGTACTTTTTCGAACTATGCCGTCGCTATCAGCGCCCATATTCGCAAAGCCCGAAGCTGCTGCCGCGTCCAGGGCGGGGTAGGGGGTCTCCAGCATCTGCGGCTTCAGATTGTCTAGGTAAGCGGCGCCATCCTGCCCAAGCGCCAGCTCCTGACCAAACACTATGTGAGAGGCCACGCAAACGTTGCCCAGTTTTTCCGCTTTTGCAGCAAATGCAGCGTCTCCCTCTTCCGTCATCTCGCCGAACATCATTATATCGAAGCCTATGGCGGCGGGAGTGGCCTGCTTTTGCGTAAGCGCATCTATTAGGTCTGCGTATACCTGCCTGTCCCAGCTGCCGAAGGGGCCGAGAGCGTCCAGCGTCTTTTCATCTATCGCAATTATCTTTATATCGTTATCTATCGCCCGCGCAGACTGATACAGCCTGTCTGCGAGCATATTATCCAGCGCTCGCAAAGCGCCGCCCGTAAAAATAAGGTAGCATACCAAAAATATGGCGGCAGCTATAGCCGCGTGCTTAATAACATACTTTTTCATGCGACTCCCAAATATCGCTCGCTGCCAATAGCTCCACGATCTCGCCGTTCAGCTTGCCGGCTTCCGCCATCTTGCGTAGCTCGCTCATTGATTCCTCTATTGTGAGCGCGCGTTTGTATGGCCGGTCGTTCGCCGTCATGGCTTCGAATATATCCAGCACGGTAAGAAGCTGTGCTTCATAGGGTATTTCCTCGCCGCGCAGCTTGTGCGGGTAGCCCGATCCGTCCAAAAATTCGTGGTGCATGCCCGCGTATTGCGGCACATTTTTAAACTGCCTGCTAAACTTTATATTTTGCAAAAACTCTTCCGTTTTCACGGCGTGTTCATTCATTATAACGCGCTCCTCGGGCGTGAGCCTACCCGGTTTGTTTATTATTTCAACCGGCGTGGTTATTTTACCCACATCGTGCAGCCAGGCCGCCATGCATATCTGTTCCTCGCGGTCGGCGTCGAAAAATTGATCGCACTTGCCCTCCTTGTACATCTTGTTCACAAAGGGCAAAAATTTTCTGAGCAGATCCACCAAATTGCAGGTGTGGTGGGTATTGTAGGGGCTGCGCGCATCTATTGCCGAGGTCATAACCTTCACAAAGGAATAAAACAGATCGTTTATCTCCTTCAAAAACTGCACGTTGGACAGCGTGATGGCGGACTGAGAGGCGAGTGAATGTACCACGGGGATATATTCCTCGCCGAAGGGTATTATCTCATTGTTTTCATCCTGCGCATTTATGAGCTGTACCACGCCTATGATCTCATCCTCTATATTTATAAGAGGAACCACCAGCATAGATTTTGTACGGTAACCCGTAACGCGGTCATAGCGCTTTGGTCCGGTGAAATCAAACTCCTCGCTGTTGTATACGTCGGGAATATTCACTATCCTTTTTTTAATAGCCGCGTATGCGCACACATTTTCCGGCGCAAGCGGAACAGGCGCCCATTCGCTGCCGTCCACGACAAAGGTATGCATGGTTTCGTTTTGTATTATCTTAAAATACAGCATATCCTTATATAGCAAATAAATAGTGCCCGCGTCAGCGTGCGTTATTCTTCTTATCTCAGTTAATATAATATCAAGCAATTTTTCCGTATTACGCTCTGAACTAAGCATAATACCAATGTTGAGGATCCGCTCAACATCTATATTTACACTCATAGCTGCCTCCAATGTACACTTTTGACCCCAATTTAATCCTATTATAAATATAACATAAATCAGTTAAAAGTAAACAATCATCGGTATATTTTTCGAGCTCAAATACGATGTTTTTTTTAAAATGTTGACTAAACGCAACATAGTAAAAATAGCGACTTTTATATAATACGCATTTGAGTTATAATAAAAATATGAACGCAAAGAGGGGATACAGAGCAAAAAATGGCTACATTTAAAACGGGATTCGTAGGCTGCGGCAATATGGCCTCGGCAATAATAAAGGGTATTCAAAATCAAAAAACGCTGCCGGCGGCGGATATTTTCGTGTACGATATAGACGCGGAAAAGTGCGCGGCGATGGGAGACGTGAACGTATGCGCCTCCATAAGCGAACTGGCGGAGCGCGCGCAGGTGATTTTTTTATGCGTAAAGCCAAACATTGTGGAGGCTGCCTGCCGCGAGATAAAAGAGACGGGCAGGGCGGTGATATCCATTGCGGCGGGCGTTAAGGCGGAAAAAATAGCCGCCATGCTGCCCGAGGGCACAAGGGTGATGCGCATAATGCCCAACACGCCCATGATGCTGGGAATGGGCGCGATAAGCATACAAACGCCAAACGACCTCACGGCGGACGAGAAAAGCTTCGTTTACGGAATACTGGGCGGGCTTGGCATGCTGGCCGAGGTGCGCGCTCATGATATGGACGCCGTAACAGGTGTTTCGGGCAGCGGGCCTGCCTACGTATATCTTTTCATAGACGCGGTGGCCGCGGCGGGCGAGGCGAACGGGCTGGATAGAAAGACGGCGCAGGAGCTTGCCGTAAAGACCTTCGAGGGAGCCTGCGCCATGCTGAGATCGGCCGGAAAAACGCCGCAGCAGCTCATAAAGGACGTATGCTCTCCGGGCGGAACCACGCTTGAGGCCATGAAGGTATTCGAGGAGCGGGATGTTCGCGGCATAATAGACGAGGCCGTGTCGGCCTGCGTAAGACGTTCTAAGGAGCTTTCCGAGTGAATAAACTTAAAGATGTAATGATATACAGCGACGGCGCCTGCTCGTACAACCCCGGCCCGGGCGGCTGGGCCTGCGTGCTGCGCTATAGGGGAAACCAAAAGGAGCTTTCCGGCTTTGTGGAGGAGACCACAAACAACCGCATGGAACTTACGGCCGCCATGCAGGGGCTTTTGGCGCTGCGCGAAAAATGCAACGTTTCAATATATACGGACAGCGCCTACATACACAACGCCTTCGAAAAGGGTTGGATAATAGCCTGGCAAAACAACGGCTGGCGCACGGCGGCCAAAAAGCCGGTGGAAAATCAGGATCTGTGGAAGGAAATTTTGAACCTTACTAAAAACCACAACGTTAAATGGTATAAGGTAAAGGGTCACGCAAACGACGAGCTGAACAATCTCTGTGACAAGCTGGCGCGTGAGCAGATAAAGAAAAACACACAGCGGTAAATAAATGAATGTGCACGGCGTATTATTTTTGCCGTGCACATATTTTATATGTGATGAAATACAAACCGGAACGTTATTGTGTATATATGCGCCTGCGGCGGCTTATTTCCGCGCGGTTGCGCGGGTAATGTTAGGGCGCGGCCGGAAAAGACGGATTCCGACGGAAAACGCGGCGTAAACTTCGCTTGTGTGATGCTGCTTTTAGAGAGCAGCGCCGCTCCTAGCTCCGCAAGGAGCTTTGTCGGTAAGCTGTTTTTGCGTTTGCTGCGCGAAAGTTTCCTTTCAGAGTTATGGAGGGGGTTGGTTTGAGGGTTGCTTTTGTTTGAGCTTATTGCTAAACTATTCGCAAAAGCAGATGAAAGCCTGCTTTGTTGATTTATAGCGGATAGTGTGATAGTATGGGGAATATAGTAAGAGAGCGATACACAACTATTCGCAAAACACAAGTTTTGCGAATAGTTCGATGCATGAAAAGGCGGTAAGCTGTAAATGGCCGATGAAACCAAAACCAACGTGGATTTTCACAAGGATCTGAACATAAAGAAAACAATAAAGCTGCGCGAAATAATGCGCGAGCTACCCTCCTTCACAAACGGTTTTTTCATAGCGCTGGAAAACAACACAACAATTCTGACGCGTGTGAACTACGCCAGCGATCTGCGAATATTCTTTCAGTTTCTCGTTAACGAGGTGCCGCGCTTTTACGGCAGGCAGCCCACAGAGATCACCATTGAGGACATAGCCGCGCTCACGGTGGACGATCTTTATATTTTTATGGACTACCTCAATCTGTACGCCGCGCAGGACGAACGCTTCATAGAAAACCACGAACACGGCAAGGCGCGCAAGGTTGCCTGTCTGCGCTCGTTTTTTAAGCATTTTTACAAAAAAGGCGCGCTGGAAAAAAACATATGTGAGCTGCTGGACACGCCCAAGCTTCACGAAAAGCCCATAATTCGCCTAGAGCCTGACGAAGTGGCCGCGCTGCTTGATATAGTTGAAAACGGCGAAGAGTTAACCGAGACCCAGCGCCGTTATCACAAAAAAAACGTAAAGCGCGACATGGCCATAATGGTGCTTTTTCTGACGACTGGCATTCGCGTTTCCGAGCTTGTTTCCATAAATATAAAGGATATAGATTTCAAAAACCGCTCCTTCGTGGTGACGCGCAAGGGCGGCAACCGCGTTATGCTCTATTTCGACGAGGAGACCGCCGAGGCGCTGCAAAGCTACATAGAAGAGCGCAAGGCCGCCGGAACATACGAGCTTCCCTCCCCTCTTTTCCTGTCTATGCAGGGGAAACGAATATCGGTGCGCGCGGTGGAAAAGCTGGTGAAAAAGTACTCCGCCATAGCCGCGCCGCTCAAAAAAATATCGCCGCACAAGCTGCGCAGCACCTTTGGAACTATGCTGTACGGCGAAACGGGAGATATATACCTTGTCGCGGACGTTTTGGGCCATAAGGACGTTAACACAACAAGAAAACACTACGCCGCCATGTCTGAGGATAATCGCAGGCGCGCTTCCAAGGCTATAAAATTACGAAAATAAACAACCCCGCCGCAAGCAACGAATAATTTCTACATACCGCGGAGCAATCGGCGTATTTTTTACTATGCCATAGACCCATTTTGGCGCAAAGCTGCCTTATATTTTATACCCATCTCGTCCAAAGCGTAGATAACCCCAAGCCGCGCGTGCTCATAGGTAAGCGCACCCTGCATATAGGCGCAGTATGGCTCGCGTATGGGCGCGTCGGCGCTCAGCTCTATGGAAGCCCCCTGCACAAAGGTGCCCGCCGCCATGATTACCTTGTCGGCATAGCCCGGCATGTCCCAGGCGTAGGGCACAACATGCCCGTCCACAGCGGAGGCGCGCTGTATGCCGCGCACAAATGCTGTAAGCGGTTCTTCCGCGCCAAAGAGTATAGTCTGCGTTATGTCCCCGCGCACATCGCAGCAGCGCGGCATTGTCTTATAGCCCAGCTTCTCGAAAACGGCCGAGGCCAGTATAACGCCCTTTATGGCCTGCAGCACAACGTGCGGCGCCATGAACAAGCCCTGATAAAACTGCTGATAACCGTATGCGTACGAGCCTATCTCCCGCCCGATGCCGGGCGCTGAAAAACGGTTTTCCACACGCTCCAGCAGCTCCTCGCGTCCGGCGATGTACCCGCCCGTGGGCGCAAGGCCGCCTCCCGGGTTTTTTATTAGCGAACCGGCAATTATGTCCGCGCCGCACTCCGTGGGCTCCGTGTAGTCGGTAAACTCGCCGTAGCAGTTGTCCACCATGTATATCTTATCCGGAAAATCGGCGCGCAGCTCAGCGATCGCGCCGCCGATCTCCTCCATCGTGAAGGCGCGGCGAATATCGTAACCGGTGGAGCGCTGTATGTACACCATGCTCACCTCCCCGCTCCGCAATTGGGCGCGCGCGCCTTCGATGTCCATACCGCCCTCCACAAGCGGCACAAAGCGTATATCCACGCCCATCTCGGCCAGCGAACCCGCGCCCTGCAGCGTGCGGTGCAGCGTGTCGTATGGTTTTCCCGTGGCGAAAAGCACGGTATCGCCCGGCTTCAATATGCCGCATAAGGCCGTGGAAAGCGCGTGCGTGCCGCTCATTAGCAGGGGCGAGACTATGGCGGCTTCCGCGCCAAAAACGTCGGCAAAAACGCGGTACAGCCTGTCGCGGCTATCGTCGCCGTAGCCGTAGCCCGTGGAGGGGTAAAAATGCCGCGCGGACACCTCGTTCTTCTTGAAGGCGTCCAGCACCTTTAGCTGACAAACCTGCGCTATTTCCTCGTAGCGCGAAAAATATTGTGCCGCTTCCCTTTCGCAGTCCAGCACAAAATCCGTTATTTTCGCGCTAATCTTAAAATGATTTTCAATGTATGCCGATAATTCCATCTAAGCTTCCGTTTCCTGCGTTTTTTCGTTCATTTGCTCCGCCACACCAAAGGATATGCGCTCCGCGGGCGTAAGCGAGGAAACGGCGTGTTTATAAAGCACCATCTGCTGCTTTGCCTCCGTTTCCAGCAATATCACAAAGGAATCGAAGGCGCGCACACGGCCCTTTATTTGGAATCCGTTCACCAGATGGACCGTGACGCTTATGCCGTCCTTTCGCACTCTGTTCAAAAAAACGTCCTGTATCGATGTAGTTTTCTGCATTAACTTTCCCGCCTTTTACAATTTTAAAATTTTCCGTGCAATTGATGCCGCGCTCTCGCCCGCGTCCTGCCAGACCATGCGCGTGTCCCGTTTGAACCATGTGAGCTGCCTCTTGGCAAAGCGCCGCGTATTCCGCTTTATGTGCTCCGCCACCTCTTCAAGCGTACATACCCCGTCAAAATACCCCGAAAATTCTTTATAGCCTATCGCCTGCATGGATACCGCTTCCGCAGAATATTTTTTGTACAAATATTCCGCTTCGACCACTAGCCCAGCATCCATCATGGCGTCTACCCTCTTGTTTATATTTGCGTAAAGCCTCTCCCTGTCCGGGAAAGTAAGCCCCACAATGCAAAAATCATACTCATCGCTCTCATTTTCAAAATCGTACTGCTCGTTCCCGCCCGTTTTTGCTATCTCTATCGCGCGCACCACCCGCCGAACGTTATTCGGATGCACCCGCGCCGCCGCCGCCGCGTCCAGCTCCCTCAGCATGGCATATAGCGCCTGCGGTTCCATGGCGTTAAGCTCCTTACGCAGCGCCGCGTCGCCCTTTTCGACGGAAAAATCCAGGCGGTGCGTTATTGAGTTCACGTACAGACCGGTTCCGCCCGCCACAATGGGCGTTTTGCCGCGCGAAAGTATATCTTTTACGCAGGCCTTGGCCAGCCGCTGATATTCCGCCGCGGAAAACTCCTCGTTCGGCCAGACGATATCTATCATATGGTGCGCTATGCCGCCGCGCTCGGCTGCCGTCGGCTTGGCCGTGCCTATGTCCATCTCGCGGTATATCTGCATCGAATCGGCCGAGATCACTTCCCCGTTCGTATGGCGCGCCAGCTCCACCGCCAGCGCCGTTTTTCCCGTGGCCGTGGGCCCTGCCACGACATATACCCTACCGCTCATACTATCCTCATAAACCCTTTTTGCAGCTCGCTTTTGGTGACGGCTATCGCCACCGGTCGGCCGTGCGGGCAGTTGGGTATGGCGTTCATGCTGGTTATATCCTTCAAAAGCGCGGCTATCTGCGTATCAGAAAGCGCGTCGCCCGCCTTTATGCTGTGCTTGCAGGCGGCCTGTATCACCCTGTCGCGCGCCAGCACAACGTTCTTTTTGCTGCTCTTTATCTCGCTTACCACCTCGTCCGTCAGGCTGTCCATGCCCGTTTGCTCAACTATGGTGGGCAGCGCGGAAAATTTATATGTAAGCGGGCCAAACTCCTCAAGCTCAAAACCAAGCTGCGATAAAAGCTCCGCGTTGTCCGCTATGAGGTCAAAATCCGCCTGGCTAAACTTTTTTATATACGGCGTCAAAAGCTGCTGCGAAGGCATGCCGCCCTCCGCGCGCCGCTTCATATCCTCAAAATTCATACGCTCGTGCGCCGCGTGCTGGTCTATGAAATACAGCGTTTCGCCGCACTCCACCACGAGGTAGGTGTTGAAAGCCTGGCCTATGACGGTGTAGTCCACCAGCTTGCGCACGTCCTCTATTTCCGTCTGCACGGCGGGTTCGTGCTGCGCCTGCGTTATTATATCGTCCATTATCTGCTCGAAGCGCTCCGTTTGCACCAGACCGCCGGACGAATCGGCCAGCTTTGCCTCGCCATCGAAGCCGAAGGGCTCCGCCATGCGCCGCAGGCTCTCTTTTTCTATGCTCAGATCCTGCTGTGCGTAGGATGCTTCATAAACGCTCGCTTTAGATGGAGCGACCTCGCTTTTTTGTTCTTTCACTGCGGATTGCGCTTTTTCTTCGAGCACCGTCTGCTCTTCTGTCGCCGAAAGCTCTTGCTCGGCTATAGGTTCACGCGCCGCCGCAACGGCCGGCTCGGCCAGCTTCAGCTCGGGTGTGGGGCTGGCCGAAAGCGCCTTTTCAACTGCGGCAAAAAGCGCGCCATGCAGCGCCGCCTCGTCCGAAAAGAGCACCTGCGTCTTGTTTGGGTGCACGTTCACGTCCACGCTCTGCGGCGGCAGCTTTATGTTTACCACGGCAAAGGGAAAATGCGAGCGCAGCAGCCTTTCGCCGTATCCCGAAACAAGTGCGTCATGCAGCAGCTTGGAGCCTATGCAGCGCCCGTTCAATATAAAGGTTATGTTGTTTGTTTTTTTATAAAGGCTGGACGGTTTAGAGATGTAGCCCGTTATCTCTATATCGCCCGCGGCATATGAAAGCTCTGTGACCCTGCCCGCAATGTCGTTGCCGTACACCGTTATAAGCGCGTCCAGCAGCTTGCCGCTGCCGTGGCTTTGGTAGGTCACGCCGCCGTTGTTTACGTACTTTATGGCAAGTTCGGGGTGCGAAAGTATCATTCGCGAAACCACGGCCGAAACGCGCGCCGCCTCGTTGCGTGAGCTAACGAGAAATTTCTGCCGCGCGGGCACGTTGTAAAATAGCTGCTCCACCTTCACCGTGGTGCCCTCGGGCAGTCCGGCGGGCATTATGGAGCGGTTCGCCCCGCCCGACACCTTCATCACCGTGCCTGAAATGCTGTCACTTGTGCGCGTGCTTATGGTAAAGCGCGAGACCGCCGCCATGCTGAAAAGCGCCTCGCCGCGAAAGCCCAGCGTGGCTATGGCGTCAAGATCGTCAAAGTCGCTTATTTTGCTGGTGGCGTGCTTTTCCACTGCCAGCGCCACGTCCTCTGTGTGTATGCCCACGCCGTTGTCCGTAACGCGAATGAGGTCGCGCCCGCCGTTTTCTATCTCCACCGTTATGGAGGTGGCGCCCGCGTCTATGGAGTTTTCCACTAGCTCCTTCACCACACTGGCAGGGCTGGTTACCACCTCGCCCGCCGCTATGCGCGAGGCTATTTCGCCCGAAAGCAGCTTAATCCTGTTCATTCGCATATTCCTCCGCAAGCTCCGCCTTTAGGTTGTACACCAGATTGAGCGCCTCAATGGGCGAAAGCTCGTCCACATTCGTTTTAAGTAACGCCCGCACGCCCGCCGGAAGCGCTTTTTTCTCCGCCGGAACCGCCTTTTCCGCAAGCGAAAATTCGTGCTGCTGCAAACGCAAAAGCTGTTTGCGTGAGCTTTTTATCACCTCTTTTGGCAGACCCGCCAGCTTCGCCACCTCTATGCCAAAGCTCCTGTCCGTGCCGCCGTCCACCAGCTTGTGCAGGAAGATTATCTCCTGGCCTATCTCCTTTACGGCCACAGAGCAGTTGTGTATCTGCGGGTACATATTTTCAAGCTCCACCAGCTCGTGGAAATGCGTGGCGAAGAGCGTTTTGGCGCGCACGCTTTTTATGATGTACTCCACGCTCGCCCAGGCTATGGAAAGCCCGTCTATCGTGCTGGTTCCCCGCCCTATCTCGTCCAGTATCAGCAGGCTCTTTTCGGTGGCGTTGTTTAAAATGTTCGCCAGCTCGTTCATTTCCACCATGAAGGTGCTCTGCCCGGCCGCGAGGTCGTCGGACGCGCCCACGCGGGTGAATAGCCTGTCCACAAGGCAGATGCGCGCGGCGGCGCAGGGCACGAAGCAGCCGATGTGCGCCATCAGCACTATGAGGCCGGTCTGCCGCATATATGTGCTCTTGCCCGCCATGTTTGGCCCGGTGATCACCAGCATGTTGTTTTGCGCCATATCCAGCAGCACATCGTTGGGCACAAAGCCCTCTCCCAGCATTTTTTCCACCACGGGATGGCGGCTGCCCTGCAGCTCCATCACGCCATCATCAGAAACGCTGGGCCGCACGTAGCCGTTTTCCAGCGCCACCTGCGCAAAGGCGGCCAAAACGTCTAAAAGCGCCACCGCGCCCGCGCTCTTTTGTATGCGGCCTATGCTTTGCGCCAGCTTGTCACGTATATCTATGAAGGTCTCGTATTCCAGGCGGTTTTTCTTTTCCTCCGCGCCCAGTATCTTCTCCTCCATCTCCTTTAGCTCGTCCGTTATGAAGCGCTCGCAGTTTGCCAGCGTCTGCTTTCTAAAATAGCGGTAGGGCACCTGCGAAAGATAGGATTTCGTCACCTCTATGAAGTAGCCGAAAACCTTGTTGTAGCTTATTTTGAGGTTCTTTATACCCGTGGCCTCCCTCTCGCGGTTTTGAAGCTCCGCAAGCCACTGCCGCCCGTTCATGGAGGCGGTTATGAGCTCGTCTATCTCGCCGTTATAGCCCGGCTTTATAATGCCACCCTCCGTGATGGAGATTGGCGGCTCCTCGTTTATGGCCGCCGCAAGCAGCGCGCACACGTCCTCAAGCTCGTCTATATCCGCGTGTATGCCTTTTAGCAGCGGCGCGGAAACACCGCTTAATAGCGCGCGTATCTTGGGCAGCGCGCAGAGCGAATCGCGCAGCGAAAGGCAGTCGCGCGCGTTTATTGTGCCGTATGATATCTTGGCCATTATGCGCTCAAGGTCGTACACGCCGCGAAGGTGCTCGTTCAGCGCGTTTTTGAGGTATATGTCCGCGGTGATCTCCGCCACGGCACAAAGCCGCGCGTTTATACGCTCCGCGTCCTTGAGCGGCTGCAGCACAAATTTTTTGAGCAGTCTGGCTCCGGGCGCGGTGCGCGTCCTGTCCAGCAGCCACAGCAGCGAGCCGCGCTTTTTGCCGCTCATTATGGTTTGCGTAAGCTCCAGATTACGTATGGTGGTGGTGTCGAGCGCCATGTATTCGCTTTCCTGCACCGTCACTATGCGGCTTATGTGCAGCAGTGAATTCTTTTGCGTGTCGCGCAGGTATTGCAGCAGCCCGCCCGCCGCGCACAGCGCCATACTGAGGCCCTCGCAGCCGTAGGCCGAGAGGCTTTTCACCTTAAAATGATCCGTAAGCGCCTCGCGCGCAGCGGCTTCGTCATACGCCCAATCGAAATAGGGATTCACGAAGGCCTGCCGCAGCTGCTGGTTCTTTTGCAGCTTCAGCACCTCCTTCATTGCCGAATCGGGCGATATTATCTCCTTGGGGTTTATGCGTATTAGTTCATTTATGAGCTGGGCGCCGTCCGCGCATTCCAGCACGCAAAACTCACCCGTGGAAACGTCCGCGTAGCACAGCCCCGCGCCCTCCCCCCGCAAATACAAGGAGAGTATATAGTTGTTTTCCGTTTCTGTAAGCATGGAATTTTCCACAACGGTTCCCGGCGTAACGACGCGCGTAACCCCGCGTTTCACTATGCCCTTGGCGGCGGAAGGGTCCTCAAGCTGGTCGCATATGGCCACCTTGTAGCCCTTTTCTATGAGGCGGGCGATGTAGCCGTCCACCGCGTGGTGGGGAATGCCGCACATGGGCGCGCGCTCCTCCATTCCGCAGTCCCGTCCGGTCAGCACCAGCTCCAGCTCGCGCGAGGCGGTTTTAGCGTCCTCAAAAAACATTTCGTAAAAATCGCCCAGCCTAAACATGAGTATGGAATCCGCATACTCCTCTTTAAGCGTAACATATTGCTGCATCATGGGCGTCAACTTCGCCATACTTACCCCTCTTATATCATGAAACACACGCGCGCTGCGACGGGTGCGTAGCTATTTTTATACTATCCTGCCAAACAATGTGGTGCGCTTGGCCTGAACTATATCCACCTCGCAAAAGCTGCCTATGAGCGAGTCGTCACCCTCAAAGTTGACCATCTTCCCGCCGTCCGTGCGCCCACAGATGTGGCGCGCGTCCCGCGTGCTGTAGCCCTCGGCCAGAACTGTCTGCCGCTTGCCCACCCAGTCGCGGTTTTTCTGCTCCGTTATGGCGTTTTGAAGGGCGATAAGCTCCACTATGCGCGCCGTTTTAACGTCCTTATCTATCTGGTTTGGCATCTCCGCCGCCGCCGTGCCGCTGCGCTTCGAATAAACGAAGGTGAAGGCCGCGTCAAAGCGTATCTGCTCCACAAGCGACATGGTATCCTTAAAATCCTGATCCGTCTCGCCCGGAAAGCCCACTATTATGTCGGTAGTCAGCACCACCTCGGGCAGTGCGGCGCGTAGCTTGGCTATGGTTTGCATGTAACCCTCGCGCGTGTAGCCGCGGTTCATGGCAGCGAGCACGGTGCTGCTGCCCGACTGCACGGGCAGGTGTATGTGCTTGCACAGCTTTTTTTGCCTGCTTATGACCTCTATAAGAGAATCCGGAATATCCTTGGGGTGAGAGGTCATGAAGCGGACACGGTCTATATCCGTCTCGCTGCAAATGCGCTCTAAAAGCTCTGAAAATCCGCCGGGCAGCCCGGCGTAGGAATTCACGTTTTGGCCGAGCAGCATGACCTCGCGGTAACCCTGGACGGCAAGCCCCGCTATTTCCGAAACGATATTATCAGCCTCGCGCGAACGTTCGGCTCCGCGTACGTAGGGCACAATGCAGTAGCTGCAAAAATTGTTGCAGCCGTACATTATGTTCACCGAAGCCAACGGCCCGGCCTCCCGCTTCACCGCCGTGCCCTCTTCTATATTGCCCTCGGTGTCGGCCACGGCCAGCACGCGGCGGTTTTCTATCACTCTATCTTTTATCATGCCCGCCAGCTCGTGCATGTTGTGCGTGCCTATAACTATATCCACGAATGGAAAGGTGCGGTACATTTTTTCCGCTACCTTCTTTTGCTGTGTCATGCAGCCGCACACGGCAATGAGAAGCTCCGGGTTTTGCTCCTTCATGCCCTTGAGCGCGCCCACGTTGCCGAAGGTCTTGTGCTCGGCGTTCTCTCTCACGCAGCAGGTGTTGAATATTATAAAATCGGCAGTTTCCATAGATTCGGCGAGCGTGTAGCCCACGCTTTCCAGTATGCCGCGCAGCTTTTCAGATTCATGCTCGTTCATTTGGCAGCCGTAGGTCACCACGGCGTAGGTGAGCGCCCTTTGGCTCACATATTGCGTCAGTTCGTTTAAATTACTCATGCTTGATATTATATCATACTAGCGGCGCATAAAAAAGAACCCGGCGTAAACCGAGTTCTCTTGATTTGCATTTGTATTACTCTTCGTCAGAGCTTTCCTCCTGCTTGGGGAAGAAATCCGCGAGAGAGGAGGTGGCTTCTTCCACCGGCGGTATAACGTAGCTGAAACGCTCTTCGCGATCAGTGCGCTCCGTCTTTTCCTTTTCCACGCGCTCCGGCTCGTCCATAAGCGCCCTTATGCTGAGGCTTATGCGCTTTTTGGCGGGGTTCACTTCCATTACCTTGGCAGTGACCTTATCACCTATGCGAAGCTCCTCCTCCACCTTCTCGAGGCGCCTGTTGGTTACCTGAGAAATGTGTATGAGGCCGTCTATTGTGGGCTCAAGCGATACGAACGCGCCGAAAGGCATTATGCGAACCACCGTGCCCTCCACCGAATCGCCCACGATGTATTTCTCGGGAGCCTGATCCCACGGTTTGGGAGCCAGCTGCTTGAGTCCGAGAGATATACGCTTCTTTTCCGGATCAACGTTCAGTATAAGCACTTCTATTTCGTCGCCGATAGCCAGCACGTCGGAAGGATGCTTCACCTTCGCCCATGCCACATCAGTTATGTGCAGCAGACCGTCTATGCCGCCCACATCCACGAAGGCACCGAAATCCGTAAGCCTCTTGACTTTGCCCGTGATCTTGTCACCCTTTTTGAAGGTGTCATACAGGCGCTTTTCGTCCTCGGCCGCTTTAACTTGCAGTATGTTTTTGTGAGAGAGCACAAAGCGTCTCTGGCGCTTGTCTGCCTCTATTATGTTTACTTCAAGGTCCTTGCCCACAAATTCGGAGAGATCCTCCACATATTTGAGGGAAAGCTGAGAAGCGGGTATAAAAGCGTCATAGCCTTCCAGCTTGGCCAGCACGCCGCCCTTTACAACCTTGTCCACACGAACCGTATAAAGCTTGGTTTCGTCCAGATTTTCAACCAGCTCCTTCCAGCGGAGCTTGGACTCTATAGACCTTCTTGAGAGCACCACATTGCCCTCACCGTCGTTAAGTGTAACGACCTCGGCCTCAATTTCGTCACCAACCTTGAAAAGCTCGGACGGGTCGACATCGCCCGTGGCCGTAAGATTTTCTTTTTTGATGATGCCGTCAGATTTGTAGCCGATGTTTACGCATATTTCATTATCGGAGATTTGCACGACAGTACCGTTGACTATCTGGCCTCTCTTGATATATACAAACGACTTTTCAATTTCGGCCATGAAATCCGTTTTTTCGGACGAAGCGCTTTCATCTGCGGACGCACCGCTTTGATCCGCTTCAGCGACAGGCTCTTCCTGCGCCGGAGCGGCTTCAATTGCCACTTCAACCGTTTCAGCCTCAGCCACCGGCGTTTCCACCTCTATAGCCTGTTCGCTGATCTCAGCCGCCTGTTCAGTTATTTCAGCCGTCTGTTCCTGTAAGATAGTCTCCTGATTTTCGAGTTCACTCATACGTGTCTTAACCTCCCTAATTAACCACTCGGGCGTAGAAGCGCCCGCAACAATACTAATTATATCATGATTTGCTATATTATCAAGAAAAATTTGCTCTTTACCGTCGATATAATAGGTATTTTTACATTTTCGTGCACAGATATTGAAAAGCTTGGCCGTATTGGATGAATGTTTGCCCCCCACAACAAAAACTGCGTCGGATTTTTCGGCCAGATGCGCCGCTTCCTCCTGCCTCTTTTGCGTGGTGTCGCAGATAGAGTTGAAAAGCTCCAGCCTGCTTATGCGCTTTTGCAAGCGTTCCACCACGTCGCCCCAAAGTTCGCCCGTGATGGTGGTTTGCGCCACCACCAGCGCGGCTTCCATGGGCGGAAGGCTGTCCGCCTGTCCCACCTCGCCTACAACGTAGGCTTCGCCTGGCGCCCAGCCGCGTATTCCCGCGACCTCAGGGTGGTTTTCCGCGCCCACTATTATAACGGGCACGGCGGAGTTTTTGACCTTGTCATGTATTCGTTTGACGAAGGGACAGGTGAGATCAAGCGCCTCAAAACCGCGCGCCTCTATTTTTTCATGATCCGCGCGAGATATGCCGTGCGAGCGTATGACGATGAGCGTATCCGCATCGTCCGGCACAGAGTCTATATGCTCTGTGACCATCACTCCCCGCTCCGCCAGCCTTTGTATAACATCTTTATTATGTATAAGCTCACCGTATGTATATATATGTCCGTATTTTCCTATTATATTCTCAACCGCATCCACCGCCCGCTTCACTCCAAAGCAAAACCCGGCGTTTTTGGCAATAATTATCTCCATCAGCCCTCGCCCAACTTTATCATTGTTTCTCGCATAAGTAGCGTGGCCTCCTTCAGCGCGTTGCTGTTTATTTTATCCCCCGCGATCTCCCTCAGCTCCATGGGTTCGCCCACTATCACACGCACCCGGTGAAACAGCCTGTAGCCACCACTCTTTATGAAAACGGGTATCACGGGCACGCCACTGCGCAGCGCTATGAGCGCCGCCCCCTCGCCAAATGGAAGCAGGCTGCCGTCAAAAGAGCGCGTGCCCTCCGGGAATATCCCCACCATGCCGCCGTCCTTTGCAGCTTGTACAGCGGATTTCACAGCCGCAAGATCGCTCTTTCCGCGCTCTATGGGAATGATTTTCAAATTCTTTAAAAAAAACCTCGCCACGCGGCTCTTTGTAAGCTCCACCTTGGCAAGGTAGCGCACTGGCGTATGCTTCACAGCAAAGCCGAGTATTATGGGGTCCCAGTTGGATATGTGGTTGGCTATTATTACGCTGCCGCCCTGCGGCGTGCGCAGATTTTCCTTTCCCTCCACGCGAATGAAGAATATAGGCATAAGCACGATATAGGCCAATATCCTCAAAAAAGAATAAAACATTCAGCTCCCACCATTCACTTTTTCTATTATATATTCAATAACACCGGCTATGTCCATATTTGTGGTATCCACCAATATAGCGTCCTGCGCCTGGCGCAGCGGTGCAAACTCACGAGACATATCGTTTTCGTCCCGCGCTATTATCTCCGCTTCTATAACGTCTATATCCACATCATGCTGTTTTTCCTTGAGCTCAAGGAATCTGCGGCGCGCCCTCTCCCGCGCGCTGGCGGTGAGGTAAAATTTGAAATCCGCGTCCGGCAGCACGTAGGTGCCTATGTCGCGCCCGTCCATAACTATGTCATAGCTTTGCGAAACGCCGCGCTGCAGCTCCACCAGCCTAAGGCGCACCTCGGGTATCACGGCTATATCGCTCGCCCCACGGGATATCTCCGGTGTGCGAATGTGAGGCGTAACATCCTCTCCGTTCACTATAACGCTCTGCACGCCGTCGCTGTAGCGTATTTCCATATCCATATCGGGCAGTTTTCTATTTACCGCCGCCGCGTCCGCCGGGTCTATTCCCTGCCCCAGCATATAGTGCGCCGCCGCGCGGTACATTGCGCCCGTATCCAAATAGTTGTATTTAAGCCTGCTCGCCACCGCCTTGGCCACCGTGCTCTTGCCCGCTCCCGCCGGCCCGTCTATCGCTATTTCTCTCATTAAAAACCTACCTGTCTCTTTCCAGCAGCCAGTCTGCCAGCTCCACAAACGGTTTTGCGCCGTCGCCAAATACCGCTATGCTGTCCTGTGCCTCCCGCGTCTTTTCCTTCGCTATATCCATAGAGCCCTTTATTCCGTACAGCGTGGGATAGGTGAATTTTTTGGACTTGCTGTCCTTGCCCACGGATTTCCCCAGCTTTTGGGAATCGCCCGTTATGTCCAGTATGTCGTCTATTATCTGGAAAACCAGACCTATATTGTAACCGTACACCGTTATGGCCTCTATCTGCACCTCGCTTGGCTCGCACAGCAGCAAACCGGAAAGCAGCGCTGATTTTATCATATCGCCCGTCTTGTGGCGGTGCACGTATTCAAGCTCGGCCTCCGTGAGTATCTGACCCTCGTTCTCTATGTCCGCGCACTGCCCGCTTATCATGCCGGCAACTCCCGCGCCAGCCGCCACCTCGCCCATGGCCTTAACGTGCGCATTTAGATTGCGCGGGTAATCAAGCGCATTTTTCAGCATCACCTCAAAGGCGTAGTTCAGCAGCCCGTCGCCCGCCAGTATGGCGAAGGCCTCGCCGAACATTATGTGGTTGGTGGGCTTGCCGCGCCGCATTTCATCGTTGTCCATCGCGGGCAGATCGTCGTGCACCAGCGAATAGGTGTGTATCATCTCTATCGCGCAGGCTATATCCAGCGTTTCTTTGGCGTTCCCGCCCAAAAGCGAATTCGCCAAAATATTCAACGTGGGTCTAAAGCGCTTGCCGCCAGCGTCCACGCTGTAATACATTGCGTCCCGCAGCGTGCCCATTATGTCCCTGCGCGAAAAAAGCTCTTTCAGCCGCGCGTCCACCTGCGGTATGTGCTGATGCAGTTCCTCAATCATTTTTATTGATCCTCATAATCAGATTTTTCTATTATCTCTATTTCGTCTTCATACTGACCCAGCAGCTTCTCGGTCTTTGCGGCCAGCACGGTGCCCTGCTTATAAAGCTCTATCGCGTCCTTTAGCTTCAAATCGCCCGCCTCCAGCTTTTCCGTTATCTGCTTCAGCTCCTCAATATAGGCTTCAACGTCTTTTTCCTTTGCCATCAGTTAACCTCTTTTTTCTGTACGAGCGCATGCACTGTGCCGTCCTGAAAATGTATATCCAGCACATCGCCCGGCTCTATGCCCGCCGCGTGGTTCACCACGAAACCGTCCTTCATGGCTATGGAGTAGCCACGGCGGAAAATATCCTCCGGGTTGAGTCCGGCCAGCTTTGTTTTACCGGTATTATAACTTAAAAACACTTTATTATAAAGCTCATTTACCTTGAATTTCATGCGCTGCAAATGCTCCCGCGAAATATGCCTCGCGCTGCGCAGCCGCAGCGCCATTCTCTCGGGCGAAAGCTTTTGCCGCTCCAGCCGCAGCAGCGCCGCCATATCGTTCAGCCTGCGCGCCATGCCGCTCTTTATGGCCACGCGCATGGCGAAAACCTGCTCCAGCACATCGTCCACCACGGGCACCGCCAGCTCCGCCGCCGCCGACGGGGTGGGCGCGCGCAGATCGGCCGCCATATCGGCCAGCGTATAATCGCTCTCGTGACCCACCGCGCTTATTACGGGTATTTCGGAATTGTATATCTCCATAACGACGCGCTCATCGTTGAAGGCGAAGAGATCCTCGGACGCGCCGCCGCCCCTGCCCACTATGAGCACATCCACGCCGCCCGCGCTGTTGAAATAGCGTATGGCCTCGGCTATCTCATCGGGAGCGTCCGCGCCCTGCACCTTCACGGGATAAAGCGTTAGCTTCACTATGGGGCTGCGCCTGCGCGCGATGGTGGTTATATCGTGCACCGCCGCGCCCTCGCGCGAGGTCACTATGCCTATCCTTTTGGGATAGAGCGGTATCTTGCGCTTGCGCTCCGCCGCGAAAACGCCCATCCCCTCCAGCTTCGCCTTGAGCCGGTTGAAGCGCTCGTACATCTCGCCCAGCCCGGTGAGCTGCACGTTTTCCACCACTATGCGAAAGCTTCCGTTCTTGCGATAAAGCGATATATTGCCGCGCAGCAGCACCTCCTGCCCATCCGAAATAATGTCGCCATAGCCGCATTCGGCAAACTCGAACAGTATGCAATCCACGGAGGCGTCGCCGTCCGTAAGCGAAAAATACGCGGTGTTGTGCCGCAGCGAAAGGTTTATAACCTCGCCGCTCACCCACACCTCCTCAAGGAACGGGTCCTGATACAGCCTGTCTGAAACGTATGTGTTGAGCTCGAATACGCTCAGTACGAATTTATCATCATCCATATAGCTCCGCCGCGTCCGCCGTGTTTTCCAGCAGCATAGTTATTGTCATCGGCCCCACGCCGCCGGGAACGGGCGTTATGTGCCCGGCTATCTCGGCCGCCTCGTCAAACTTTACGTCGCCCTTCAATTTTCCGTCCACACGGGAGGTCCCCACGTCTATCACTATGGCGCCCGGCTTTATGAAATCCGCCGTAACGTATTCCGGCCGGCCTATCGCCGCCACCAGAATGTCCGCGTTGCGGCACACAGCGGGCAGATCCTTTGTGCGCGAATGGCAGATAGTCACCGTGGCGTTTTCATTGAGCAGCAGTATTGAAACCGGTTTGCCCACAATGTTGCTTCTGCCTATAACAACGGCGCTCTTGCCCGAAACATCCGGGCAGGCCTTTTTGATCAGCTTTATTATGCCCTTGGGCGTGCAGGCCACAAGGCCGGGCAGGCCGGTGAAAAGGCTTCCCGCGTTCACCACGTGAAAGCCGTCCACATCCTTTTCGGGGTTTATGCGCTTCAGTATCTCTTCCTCGTTTATGTGGGCGGGCAGAGGCAGCTGCACCAGCAGCCCGTGTATCTTTTCGTTTTCGTTGTACTGATCAATAAGCGCCAAAAGCTCGCCCTCCGTGGTGGCCTCGGGAAGGCGCAATACCTCGGAATACATGCCCACCTCACCGCAGGCCTTCTCCTTGTTGTTTACGTATATGGAAGAAGCGGGGTCGTCCCCCACCAGTATAACGGCGAGGCCGGGCGTTATGCCCTTTTGCGCCTTGATCTGAGCTACGCGCTCCTTCAATTGCTCTCTGATCTGCGCCGAAAGCTCTTTACCGCTTATTATCTGTGCCGACATCATAAATACCTCCAAATGCGATTCATATTCAAAATATATTGTACAATATTTGCGGGCGGTTAGGAAGAGGAAAAAAAAGGGCTCTATACTAAAGATTGGGGTAGGAAGAAAAAAGAAGAAGCAAAGTGCTTCA